>JANMDM010000201.1:0-1509 GCA_031376305.1 Pseudomonadota bacterium
GATATGCCGCAACCAGTCGATGATACCGCCCGCCATGCGCAGAAGATGGCCAAGAAGAAGGCCGCGCGCGACAGGATCATGGCGACGAAGGAGGGCGAGAAGGGGCTGATCATCGTCCACACCGGGGCAGGCAAGGGCAAAAGCTCCTCCGGCTTCGGGATGATCCTGCGCTGCATCGCGCATGAAATGCCTTCGGCGGTGGTGCAGTTCATCAAGGGTGCGTGGTCCACCGGCGAGCGCACGTTGATCGAGACGCATTTTGCGCATCTGTGCCAGTTCTATGCGATGGGCGAGGGCTTCACCTGGGAAACCCAGGACAAGACCCGCGACATTGCCGCCGCGCGGGCGGGTTGGGAAAAGGCTAAGGAGCTGATCCGGGATGACGCCAACAAGATGGTGTTGCTCGATGAGATCAACATCGCGCTGCGGTATGATTATCTTGATATCGCCGAGGTGGTGGATTTCCTCAAAACCGAAAAGCCGCCGATGACTCATGTGGTGCTCACCGGCAGGAATGCCAAGGAAGAGCTGATCGAAGTCGCCGATCTGGTGACCGAGATGACGCTGATCAAGCATCCGTTCCGATCCGGGATCAAGGGCCAGAAGGGCGTGGAGTTTTGAGCGAAAAACGGGGGCTTTGCCCCGTCGCCATTGGTTCTCGAACCAATGGCGCACCAATGGACGACCCCCAGAATATTTTAACCACAATGAAAGGAATTTCAGGTGTGAATCATGTCACGGTACAGGCGGGGACGCCGATGACCGTCCACAGTGAAAGCACCCCGTCTCCCCGGAGCAATCCGCCCGAGGTGGGGTGCCGATTGCTTTTCGTATCCGCTTTCATTGTGGCTCCAAATATCCCCGCCGGAGGCTTCACCGATCACTGCCGGCGCAACACCACGGGTGTTTCATGAAAGCGCTGATGATTCAGGGGGCCGGTTCGAATGTCGGCAAATCGCTGCTTGTCGCCGGGCTCTGTCGGGCGGCGCGGCGGCGCGGGCTGTCGGTGGCGCCCTTCAAGCCGCAGAACATGTCGAACAATGCCGCTGTGACGGCAGATGGCGGCGAGATCGGGCGGGCACAGGCCCTTCAGGCGATGGCCTGCGGGCTTGAGCCGCTGGTCGACATGAACCCGGTGCTCTTGAAGCCCGAAAGTGAGACCGGCGCTCAGGTTGTGGTGCAAGGCAAACGGCTGACCACGGTGCGGGCGCGCGACTATGCTGCCCTTAAGCCGCAACTGTTGGGTGCGGTTCTTGACAGCTTCAGCCGCCTGAAATCCCGGCATGATCTGGTGATTGTCGAAGGCGCGGGCAGCCCCGCCGAAGTAAACCTGCGTGCCGGTGACATCGCCAATATGGGTTTTGCGCAGGCGGCAGATGTGCCGGTGATCCTGGTGGGGGATATTGACCGGGGCGGCGTTATCGCCCAGATCGTCGGCACACAATCCGTACTTGATCCGGCCGATGCGGCGATGATCGTTGGGTTCGTGATCAACAAATTCCGCGGCGA
>JANMDM010000260.1:0-16216 GCA_031376305.1 Pseudomonadota bacterium
GGATCACCACCGGGCCAGGCGAAGGAATGCCAATAGGCCACGGCAAAGCGCAGATGGTCCTCCAGCCGCTTGCCCATGACCACCTCATCCGGGTTGTAGTGGCGGAAGGCAAATTCGTTGCTGCTGTCCGCGCCTTCATACTGGATTTTCGGAATATTCTGAAAGAAGTTGGTCATGTCAGTCCTCTGATAGAATCGCGCACGGCGCGGTAGCGGGCGTGGCCTTCATCGAAGGCTTCGGTAAGAGGGATGTCGGGTTCAATCGTGCGGTCTATGGCGGGAAGCGATGCAATCTCAGGTCCGGCCCCGGTTGCGGCCATGATGGCAAGGCGCGCTGCGCCAAATGCGCCGCCGAAATCACCGGCGACGGGCAGGGATATTGGCGTACCAAGGGCGGTGGCAATGGCCGTTAACCAATAGTCAGACCGGGTCCCACCGCCAACGGCCAGAAGCCGGGTAATTTTTGTCCCCGTGGCTGCCAGCGCATCGCGGCAATCGCGGATCGCGAATGTCACCCCTTCCAACACCGCCCGCGTTGCGGCGTCGCGGTCGGTCGCATGTTCAAGACCGATGAAGGCACCCCGGATTGCCGCGTCGTTCAGCGGCGTCCGCTCACCCCCCAGATAGGGAAGAAAACGGGTTTTACCGGGCGCGCGAAGGGAGCCGAGGCCGGCCGTCAGCGTCGCGGCATCGGTTCCGGCAAGCCGCGCAAACCAGTTCAGCGCATCGGTTGCCGCCAGGATCACGCCCATTTGGTGCCATGTGCCGGGTGTGGCGTGGCAAAATGTATGCACCGCAGTGGCCGCATCAGGCCGGTAGCCGTCATTTGCGGCAAAAAGCACGCCCGAGGTGCCAAGCGAAACAAACGCCTGCCCGGCCTTGACGACGCCGACGCCAATCCCCGATGCGGCATTGTCGCCCGCACCACCAGCGACCACGATCCCCGCGGGCAACCCGAAGCGCCGCGCAAGGTCCGGGCGCAAATGCCCGGACACATCCGACCCCTCGACAAGGCTTGGCATGTGGTCCCTGGAAAGATCGGTGCAGGCCAGAAGCGCGTCGGACCAATCCCGTTTGCCGGTATCAAGCCAACTTGTCCCTGCCGCATCCGACATTTCCGAGACATGTTCCCCGGTCAGCCAAAGCCTTAGATAATCCTTCGGTAACAGCACTTTGGCGACGCGGCGGAATACTTCCGGCTCATGGGCCTTGACCCAAACCAGTTTGGGGGCCGTAAAGCCAGGAAAGACAATATTGCCGGTCATTCGGCGAAACCGGGGATCCGCGTCAAGGGCTGCCGCTTCGCTGAAGGCGCGGGTATCATTCCACAAAATGCAAGGCCGCAAGACGTTGTTGGTCTTATCCAACAGCGTCGCCCCGTGCATTTGGCCGGAAAGCCCGATGCCATTTATCGCAGCCAGGACCGCCGGGGGAATGGCCGTAAATACCGCCTCAGCCGCCGCGATCCAATCGGCGGGCGACTGTTCTGACCAGCCGTCCGCCGGGCGCGACACCGTAAGCGGCGCGGTTGCCTCGGCCACGATCCGTTGGGCCTGATCAATCACGACGCCTTTCAGGGCCGACGTTCCCAGATCGAGCCCGAGATACATTACGCGGCCTTTGCAGGTTTCTTGCCAAGGATGATCATGCCAAGAATATCTTCATCAGTGACATCGGCCACTTTGACGGTATCGACCAACTGGCCGTTTTTCATCACGCTGGCCCGGTCGCAAAGCTTCATCACGTTGTGAATGTCATGTTCGATCAGGAAGATACCAAGGCCCTGCGCCTTCAGCTCTTGGATCAACTCCGACACCATCTGGGTTTCTTGTGGGCCAAGGGCAGCGGTCGGTTCGTCCATGATCAGGATCTTGGCATTGAAATAAACCGCGCGTGCGATGGCGACCGACTGGCGCTGGCCGCCTGAGAGCGCCGAGACCGGCACGTTGAACTTGCGAAAGTTCGGGTTCAGTCGGGCAAGAATCTTGCGGGTTTCGGCCTCCATCCTGGAATCGTCCAGAAAGCCCGCACTGGAGACGAGTTCGCGCCCGAGGAACAGGTTGGACGCGGCGTCAATGTTATCTGCCAGTGCGAGGGTCTGGTAGATCGTCTCGATATTCAGTGCGCGGGCGTCGCGGGGGTTGTTGATCTCGACCTTTTCGCCGTTGATCAAAATCTCGCCGCTATCGGCCCGATAGGCCCCCGACAAACACTTGATAAGCGTCGACTTCCCGGCGCCGTTATGGCCCAGCAGCCCCACAACTTCGCCGGGATAGAGGTCGACCGTAACGTGATCTACTGCCTTGATGCCGCCAAATGCGATCGAGATATCGCGCATCTCGACCAGCGGGGTTCCTTTGTTCATGGTCATGTTAGCCCCCTTATTTCGATTTGCGGCGGTAAAGATTGTCAAGATATACGGCCAGAACCAGAACAAGGCCCACAACGATCCGCTGCACCGCCGAGTCAAAGCCGATCAGCACCATTCCCGATTGTAAGCTTTGCATCACCAATGCGCCAAGGATCGCGCCGTAGATGGTTCCAAGGCCGCCAGCCAGCGAGGTGCCGCCGATCACCGCAGCGGCGATGACGTAAAGCTCGTCCAGCGTGCCCAGGGCGTTGGTGGCAGAGTTCAGACGCGCCGAGGCAATCACCGCCGCAAGACCGGACAGCATGCCCATCAGCGCGAAGATCTTCAGGGTCATCCAGCGGGTGTTGATCCCGGCAAGGGCCGCAGCCTCCGGGTTGCCGCCGATGGCAAACACGTAGCGGCCGAAGCGGGTCCGCGTCATCAGGATGGTCATCAGGATGCCGACCCCAACAAGAATCAGCACCGGAATGGCAAAACCGTGGCTGATGAATGTATTTTCAGGCGACAGGGTCAGGTTGTTGGCCTTTGCATAATCAGCCACGATCCCTTTGGGCCAGGGATAGGCATTGACCAACAGCACCGCGCCCAAAAGCGCAGCGCAGCCAATAACCGCCAGAAACGCTTCCGCCCACATCGGCCGCAACGGGAAATCATGTTTGCGCCGCTGCGCCCGGCCGCTTTGCAACAGCCAAAGAAGCCCGGCGCAGGCCAATGCGCCAACAATCCAACTTCCGGTTGATCCGATTGCACCGTAAGGTCCGCCGCCAAGCAAGGCAAAAGTTTGATCCACCGGCGAGATGGTCTTGCCGCCCGCCGACAGGAACGCCATGCCGCGCCAGACCATCAGGCCGCCCAGAGTCACGATGAAAGACGGAATGCCGCGATAGGCGATCAGCCAGCCATGAAAGGCGCCGATCACAGCGCCCAACATCAATCCGACAGCGGCGGTGATGATCCAGGTCACCGGATGCCCCAGACCAAGATAGTCGGGCAGGATTTCAACCTGCAAAATCCCCATCGCCATGCCGGTCACGCCAATGATCGAGCCGACCGAAAGGTCAATATTGCGAGTGATAATTACCAGAACCATACCCGTGGCCATGATCCCGATGGAAGATGTCTGGACCGAAAGGTTCCAAAGATTCCGCGGCCTGAGGAAGTTACCCAAGCTCATATCAAGGCCGCCGCCAGTGATCACACCCCAAATGATGGGATAAAAGTGAAAGCCCATCCAGATCAGCAACAATGCGCCGACCATGCCCAACAGGCGGGTGTCGATTTCGGTATCCCGCAAAAAGCGGGCAACGGGGCCAATATGGCTATCGCTGCCGCGGGCGGTTCGGGAAACGGGGGGGGGTGCTTGGGTCATGTCCTCATCCAACGCTGCTCAGGGGAATGACGGCGGGAAGCGGCCCGGTCATAGCCGTGATTGCCCGCCGAACTGCCAATCTCGAAACGGCGTGACCGCCGGCTGTCTGTGGAGAGAGAAGGCCCGGCATCGGCCCATTTTTGGCCGATGCCGGGGATCGTCAAGCCCTTACTGACAAGCAGCGAGGCCTTCCATCGCACCTTCGCAAGCCGCCTCTTTGGTGATGTGGCCGGCTTCGATAGCAAGGTTTAGCGTGTCTTTGGTGATCGGTGTCGGATCCAGCAGAATTGCGTTCATTTCAACGCCATTCGAACCGCCAGAGAACTTGGTCGCACCGGGGACAGCGTCCAGAGCCGCGCCACCGGCCAAAGCCGAGGCGATTTCACCAGCAGCTTTACCCAGCTGACGGCTGTCTTTCCAAACCGAAACGGTCTGCGAGCCGCGTGCAACCCGGTTAATCGCCGCCAGATCGCCATCTTGGCCACCGACCGGAATCACAAGGCCCTGAGCGGCCAGTGCGGCCACAACACCACCAGCCATACCGTCGTTTTCGGCCAGAACGGCGTCAACGGCGTTGTTGTTGGCGGTCAGGATCTGCTCCATGTTCTTCTGGGCATTTTCCGGCTTCCATGCGTCCGAGAAGGACTCGCCGACGATTTTGATCGTCCCGGCGGTAACTGCCTCGCCGATGACCGACATCATGCCTTCCAGCAGGAAGCCGGCGTTCGGATCGCCCGGATCACCTTTGATGATGGCATAGTTGCCATCGGGCTTGGCCGCGACGACCGACTCGGCGATGATCCGGCCGACGCCGATATTGTCGAAGGTCAGATAGAAGGTGCGCGCATCTTCGATCAGACGGTCATAGCCGACAACCGGAATTCCTTCGGCTGCCGCGCTCTCGATCGCAGGCCCGATCGCGTCTTTGTCCCAAGCGTTGATGATCAAAGCGTTTGCGCCTTGTGCAATCAGTGCCTCGACGTCGGTCAGCTGCTTGGCGGACGATGATTCAGCGTCAGCTGAAATGTATTCGTCGCCAGCGGCCTCGATCGCAGCTTTCATCGCAGCTTCGTCGATCTTCCAGCGCTCTTCCTGAAAGCTTGCCCAGGAAACGCCGATTTTTTTGCCTTCGGCAAGCGCGACCGAAGAAAAGCCGGCCGTTGCAATAACGGCGGCCAAAAGGATCTTGTTCATATGTTCCTCCCGTTTACGAGCCAACGGCCCATTTCGGCTATCTTGCCGAAGTGAAAAGAAACTGCCGACAATAAATTCAGTTGTCAAATTAAAAAAGCTGATCCACACTCTGGAAGCACAAAAAATACCCGGTTTTTGCCGCGTCGCGGCAAAGCTCTGCACCGCAGCACAAAAAATCGAGCGGTTTTTGTTAAGGAGGCGAATAAATGCAAGGGCTAACGGGTGAATCGCAGCGCATGGGAGCCGAGGCGCAGGGATGCGGCCCGATGATTCCGCCGCTGTCGGAAACCTCGCGCCCGCTGCGCCAACAGGTGTTTGAGCGCGTCCGCGCCGCGGGGCTGATGCCGCGCGTGCAGGTCGCCAAGGAGCTTGCGGTCAGCCCGGCAACGGTCACAACCCTAACGTCAGAGCTGATCGAGATTGGGTTGCTTGAAGAAGTTGCAGCACCACGCGAAAGCGATATCGGGCGCGGCAGACCCGCCGTCGCGTTGGGTGTCAGGGCCGCGGCGCATTATGTGGCCGGGATCAAGCTTTCAGACCGCGAACATACTGCGGTGATTGTCGATTTTGCAGGAAATCTGGTGGCCGACATCGCGATGCCGCGCAGCCCCGGCCCGATGGAGTTGGCCGCCCTGGTCGACGCAACCGCAACGCTTATCCGGCAAGTATGCGAACGCGCCGGGATGGGCGTCAACCGGCTTTCGGCAGTCGGTCTTGGGCTGCCGGGGTTTGTAGATTCGCATCATGGCATCGTCCATTGGTCGCCGGTTCTGGCGGTGCGGCATGCACCCTTGGCGTCGGCAGTACAGGCGCGGCTGCAATTGCCGGTCTATGTCGATAACGATGCCAATCTGGTCACCCTTGCCGAACTTTGGTTCGGTGCCGGACGGCGCCTGTCGGACTTCGCGGTGGTTACCATCGAACATGGCGTGGGTATGGGGTTCGTGCTGAACCACCGGATCTATCGTGGCGCCCAAGGGTTAGGCATGGAGTTGGGCCACACCAAGGTGCAACTTGACGGGGCGCTGTGCCGCTGTGGCCAGCGGGGATGTCTTGAGGCCTATGTCGCCGATTATGCGCTGGCACGAGAGGCAACAATCGCCCTGAACTGGGGCGCCCGCGAGGCGCAGTCGGTCAATATTTTGCTGGAAAGCCTTTACGATCATGCCAAGGCCGGAAATGCGGCGGCGCGCTCAATCTTTCACCGCGCGGGGCGATATCTGGCGCTGGGCCTGGCCAATGTGGTCAACCTGTTTGATCCTGAGCTGATAATTCTGTCTGGTGACCGCATGCGGTACGACTACCTGTATGCCGGCGAAACGCTGGCAGAAATAAAAGCCCTGGCGCTGAATACCGGGCGACCGGTGCCCAAAATCGAGATTCACGCCTGGGGTGATTTGCTTTGGGCCCACGGGGCGGCGGCGCTGGCCTTGTCGGAAGTAACCGAGGGGCTTTTGGGGCAAGTTCGGGAAATTGCCGCACAGTAAGGGCCGCTATCCCGCAGGGCGCGAGCCGAATGTGACAAGCAGAAAATTGACCTTTTCGGCATCCGGGCACTAAGGTCGGCCATGAGGGTCGAATTTTATCAATGACAACGGGCCAACGTCAGTTTGCGAGTGTTATGCAGATCGCCCGCGCGGTCTGGAACGCTTTGGATGACCGCCATGTCGGGCTGATCGCCGCCGGTGTTGCATTCTATTCGATGTTTGCCATCTTTCCGGGAATGGCCGCGACCATTGCCCTATGGGGCATGTTCTCCGATCCGGCGGTTGTGCAGGAATATCTGTCCAAAATGCATGGCCTGATCCCGGAAGACGCCTTCAATCTGATCGAAACCCAGTTGCAGGCCTTGATCCTGGCGCATTCGGGCGGATGGCATTGGGCCACGCTTTTGCCACTGGCTGTTGCATTGTATTCGGTGCATTCGGCAGTGTCGGCATTGATTTCAAGCCTGAATGCCGTGCAGGCGCGTCGCCATCGTCTTGGGGTCATGCGGCTTGGCGGATCTCTGGCGCTGACACTGGCGCTGCTGGTGGTAATTCTGGCGGCGCTGGCGACAGTCGTAGCCATTCCCATTATTCTGAGCCTCGTGCAATTCGGTCCTGCCGAAGCAACTATTTTGCGATTTTTACCTTGGGCAGTATTGATTCTTGTCGTCAATTTGACGCTGGGGCTTTTTTACCGCTTTGGCGCGACGGCAGAAGAAAAGCGTCACGGCTGGGTCAGTACCGGCAGCGTGGTGGCGTCGGTTCTGTGGGCGCTGGTGTCCTTCGCCTTTTCGCTCTATCTCGAAAACTTCGGCAGCTATAACCGCATCTACGGGTCTATCGGCGCTGTGATCGCGCTAATGACCTGGCTGTATCTTTCGGCCTATATCGTACTTTTGGGGGCGGTTTTGAATGCGGAGCTCGCGCGATTTGTCCGGCGCGATCAATAGTCCTTGTCAAAGAATATCCCGACGCCAGACGCGCCCTCGGTTCCCACGGTGCCGCGCAGGCTGAGGTTCGAGTTGATATCCAGGTTAAGCTGGATCTGGCTTTTTCCCTGCGTTCCGACCGAGGCTTCGGAATAGACCTTGTCAGAAAGATATTTCCCGGCTTTCAGCGCGGCATTGCCGTCTTCATCGGCGGTAATGTCCAGATCGTCCAGGGCAAAGGACTTGCGCAGCCGCTCGATAACCCCATCACCACCGCGCCCGGTCAGTGTGGCCACCGCATTCGCCAATTGGACAAGCTGGAAAGCCGAGATGTTGTTCAGCCCGTTGCCGAACAACAGCTGAGAAATAACCTCTTCCTCCGGCAAGCCGGTTGAAGAGGTGAAGTGGATCGCGGGTGCGGTTACAAGGCCTTCGATTGTAACCGTTGCAGTGCTTCCAAATGAGTCCGCCGACGCCGAGAAGCTGATATAAGGCACAAAAGACCCCAACATCTGAACGATGCCTTCATCCAAAACAAAGCGCTTTCCCAAAAGACTCAAGCGGCCGCGCGTCAGGTTGAACTGACCTGATGGCTGCACATTCACCGTGGTGCCGCGCAGTAGAACTGTTCCCGACATTTCCGCATCCAACCCGCGCCCGCGCACGAAAAGACGGGCGGGGGCCGTGACCGTCAAATCAAGCCCGTAAACTGGCCCAACGGCGTCACGTGACCGCGCCGGATTGACAAGGCCCGCCCGACTGCGCGTCGCGCGAACCGCTGCCTGTTCGTTGACGTGGGACACATCGCTCAGCAGCCCATCATCAAAGCTTGGGGCCGCGACGATGACTTCGGTATCATGCAAAGTGATGGCCCCCCCAATCACAGCCCCTCCAGCTAGCGGCCCATCCACATGAACCTCGCCGCTGACCGCAGTCTCGAACAGGTTCGGGTCGCGCAGGCGGGCATGATCCAGAGTGATCGACAAAGCCGCAACATGCGGAGCGGCCAAATCGACCGGCCCGGAGAGTGTCAGCTTGCCGCCGCCTCGTAAGCTGGCCGAACCGGTCAGTTGTGCCTTGCCGTCAGACAGCTCTGCCGTGACGTTGCCGCTTTCTATCGAAAGTCGCTCATTGGGCGAGGCAACGCGCAAGCCTTCGCCAACGATCTGGCCCTTTAGCGCGGCAAGGGACGGCGCACCCCGCAGTGTCAGATCAAAGCGCACCGGCCCGTCGATACTGCGCGGGGCGATTTCATTGTTTAGAACCGCCGATTGGCCGGTGCCCGACAGACGCAGGTCAACACTGGACAGGTTGGCCGCCAATGTGCCGCCAAGCTTGGCAGCGGTTTGGCCCGGCCCCTGACCATCCAATGCCAAAGCATAGCCTGTTGCGGTCCGCGCCAAGGTGCCCGAAACTGTCAGCGCGCCCGGCAGGCCGGATGCCAATGTCGCCACGTCGGCCAGCTTGATCGCCAGTTTCAGCGCATCGGGCGTTTCGGAGGCGGACGCTTGCACCGAAATATGCGGGTTGGTGATGCGAAGATCGGTCAAGGCAAATGCGCTGTCTTTTTGGGCCGCACGCAACGATATCTGCGACGGACCCGCCAGGATCGGATCAGCGAGGGCAGAGCCAACGCGCAGATCATCGGCCCGCCCATCAAGGCTCAACTGCCCTTGCCCAACCGGCCCGTCAAGCGTTGCCGTCGCCGCAAGCCGCCCGGCAAAGCCATCCCGCAACACCCCAAGATCCTGCGCTTCAAAGCGGGCGGTGAGGTTTTGTGTATCCTTTGCCAATACCCCCGCGACGTCCGCATGGAACTCAGGCACATCCAGATCAAGCGCGCGAATCGTCAGGCCGCGCTGATCCCGGACCGCCGAGACGCTGATCCTGGAGTCATGCGCAAGCAAACGGTCCAACATTGGCTGGTCAACGGTTAGGCCCCGGCCCTTGGCCGAGCCGGTCACATCAAACGCCCGCGACAGCATTTCCGCCCGGCCCGCAACCTGGATTTCAGCGGCTCCACCCAATTTCCGCCCAGCCAGCGGTGAAAATCGCGCCACATCCGGGGCGCGGGCCGACAGGTCCGCTTTGGCAGAAATATCCAGACCTTGCCGTGACAGCGCCAGATTGCCGGTCAGGTCCATATCCCCGGCCCGCGCCACGATGTTGCTGAACTGCAAAGGATTGCCGTCCTGCCACAAAAATGAGGTTTGTCCCAACAGCCTGTCGCCAATGGCTGTGGCGAGGGCCGGATCGGCAAGATTTACGTCTTTCGCATCAAAGGCCAGATCGCCCAATATGCGCGCCGTTCCGGCCACAGACCGAAGCACCTGACCCGTGCCATCAAGGGTCAGTGCGCCGATGGACACCTCAGGCCTGCGAAAGCCGTCAAGATTGCCGGAAAGCCCCCAGGCGTCACCGCGCTCAGCGTCATAGCGCAGCAAAAGCGTGCCGTTGCGAACGTAGGTCGGATCTCCTGGAATCGGCAGCAGCAGGTCTTTTTGCCCATCAAGGCCAAAGCGCAGGGTCATCGCTGCCGCGAGCGGAATCCGTTCGGGCGACAGGACAAGCCGACCCGACAGATCCAAACCATCTGAATCCAGCACAAGGCGTGTCAGCTCTGTGGTTTTGCCGGGCCGGTAAGACCCCTCGGCATCAAGAGACACGCGGGTTCCGACGAACTCGCGATATTCTGGCTGTAACAAAGGCGAGATGTCGCCCCCAAGGGTAAGCTGAAAATGCCGGTCCTTGGATGCGCCTGCGGCGGCCGTGGCAGACAGACGCAGATTTCCCACAAGGCGCGGGCGGTCATCGGTTGTCAGCGCAAGATCGGTCGAAAAATTGTCGATCGGCCCAGTGCCGTGCAGGGCAAGTTTGGCCGACGGCTTTCCCGGCAGGCCCAGAAGGGTGGCGGCAATGCCATCCGGGCCTTCGGAGGCCAGAAGATCAATCGTTGCTATTTGCGTGGAATTGGCAAATGCGGCTTTTAGGGAAAGTTGGCCCGTGCGCCCGTCCACCCGGTTGATTGAAAAGTCGGTTGACCCCTCGCCACCCGCTAACTGCGCGGTTCCTGAGATTGTCACTTCCGCCGCTTCGCCCAGCACGTCTGGCCCAAGCGTCAGCTTGCCGGTTTCAAGTGACCCGATGCTGACCGACACCGGCAGTTGCGGCAACGAAAAGCCGCTGGTCGCGTAGCCACTGCTTTCACCATGCGGGCGGCGCGGCAGATCAATCGCCTTGGCGGAAAGCTCGGTAATCTCGACACGGCCGGAAAGCAGGGCCGGGCGGTTCCAACTGATTGCGCCACCGCTGATGGTGATCCAGATGCCGTCACCATCGGCAATTGTCAGCGACTCGAACGTTGCGCGCGACGACAGCACCCCTTGAAAGCCCGTGATCGTAACCTTGCGGCCAAAGCCCGACAGGTTGTCTTCCAGAAATGCCGTCAGGAAGCTGCGATCATCGGCGCTGTTTTGCGCCATTGCCGATACGGGCAGAAAAACACAGATGCATAGCAGGGCGAGATATTTGCGTATCAAAACGACTGCCCTATGCCGACATAGACCTGCATCCCATTGCCTGTCGTGCCCGAAACCGGAAAGGCAACATCAAGCCGCACCGGGCCAAAGCCGGTATCATAGCGTACCCCGAACCCTGCACCGGCTTGCCACGGGCCACCGCCATCGAACATCCCGTTCGCGCCGATATAGCCGGCATCGTAAAATGCCACGGCCCCCAGCTTATCGGTAATCGCTGCGCGCGCCTCTCCCGACAGGCCAACAAAGCTTAGCCCGCCGGACGCGACGGTCATGCCCGATCGCTGGACGGTAACCCCCAGCGATTGAAAGGGATGACCCCGCACCGTGCCGCCCCCGCCGGAATAAAACAGGAAGTCTGGGGGGGTGTTCAGCAGCGCCGTTCCCAACACTGTTCCCAATTGGACGCGTCCGGCCAGAACAAACCGCTTGGCAGGTCCGACGGCACGGTAGGCCCGCGCGTCTACCTTAAACTGCGTGCCGGAATCGGTGGTTCCGAACCCCCAGAACGGTGTCGTGGTAATATTCAGATAGTTGCCTTTGGTGGGCGCCAGCGTGTCATTGCGCCGATCCCACTTAAGCGAAACCGGCAGCGCCAGAACATTAAACTCATCCCGAAAAGTTGCATCCTCTATCGAGCTGGCAACATATGAAAGGCTGGCCTCGGCCGTAAGGGTTTCGGTGATGACCCGCGTCGCGCCAATCCCGAAGCTAAGGCTTTGCACCTCAAGATCCAAGATCTCCTCGTGATCGAGGTTTACAGCGATAAAGGCCGAACTGTCGGTAAACGGCGTTCCGGGGCGCTCGATCCGGCCCCCCAGCTGGTATTCGAGTATGTCGCTTTGCCCGCCAATGCCTTTGATGACACCGTCGATCCGCAAGCGCTCTCCACCACCCAGAAAATTGCGATGAAGCCAAAATGCTGACAGGTTTGCGCCATCCGCACTGGAAACCTCAGCCCCAAAGCCAAAGCGGCGCGGCGCTTCTTCCAAAAGGGTCATGTCGATGTCGAGCGTACCGCCGGACCCGATGTTCTGCGCCTCGGTGATGGCGACGGACCGGAAGATTCCGGTTCGCCGCAGGCGGGTCGCCATCTTGTCCAAGACCTCAGGGTTAAAGACCGCGCCCTCATGGAAGCCAGCGATCTTGACGACGCGGTAGGTGGCAAGGTGATCGTTGCCCGACAGGTTCAACTTTCCAAACCGCAGGCGCGGGCCAGCATCCAGCAGAATTTCGGCGTCGATGTTATGCGCCTGATGATCGGCGATAATACTTTGGCCGACGATTGACGCTTTGGCATAACCAAGGCTGCGCCACCCCGCGACCCCGGCCGCCGCCGCATCAGCAATCGCGGTCGAGCGGGCAACTTTGCGGTCGCCATAAGCGGGCGGCAGTTTGGTGCCGGGCGCATATGGCTTCATCCGCGCGCGAAGAAAGGTGAAGGGCGCCCCAGGCACGACAATGACTTTGATGGCTCTGATGGTCCGGGGCGCATCGACTGCGGCGAAATCGGCAGCCTCGCGCCCGTCAATCAGAATGTGGATGACGCCGGAATAGTAGCCTTCGGCGTAAAGTGCCCCCAAAATGCGACCATAATCGGTCCGCGCCGCCGCAAACAGGTCAAGCGCATCGGCAGGGCCATCGCGTTCGGCCTGTTCAAGAAGCGAGGCCGACAAAAGTGCCGCGCGCAACTTCTTATCGGCACCGGGGAAGGAAAAGCTGAGACTGTCCAGCGCCGCAGCAGGCAAGCCAATGCCAAGGGCCATGGCCACCACCACGCCCAAGCGGCGCACCGCGCCAGCGTGCCTTGTCCTGCCGATCACCTCACCACCCCTTAACCCTTCCAACATCGCTCATTTCTTGCAGCATTTTGCGCAGAAGACCAGAAGTTGCCGACGGCCCAAGCGGCATTTGGCCGCAGAATCCGGTCACATCTGAGCTAGCGGCAAAGGCCCTGGCCAAAGATCGCTTCACGGTGATCCGACAGATAAATCCGCAGCCAGGGCGTGAACAGGCCAGGCGTCTGGGCAATCTGCGCCTGAAGCCGATCAACAGAGACCCAGCGGGTTTCCAGAACTTCGGCGGGATCGGGTGCCAGGGGAAGGCTTTGGTCTGCATGGGTCAAAAACACATCGACCAACTCGTGCTCGGTCATACCGCCCCCCACATCGGCACGGTATTCAACCTGACCGCTCAGAACCGGGGTTACGCCGGAAATCCCAAGCTCCTCGGCCAAGCGGCGAATGGCGCACTCCAACGGCGGCTCGTTCCAATGCGGATGCGTGCAGCAGGTATTCGCCCAAAGGCCGGGGGTGTGATATTTGCTCAGCGCCCGGCGCTGGATCAAGATGTCGTGCCCGTCGGTGACAAAAACCGACACCGCCTTGTGCCTTAGTCCGCGGCGGTGCACCTCGATCTTGTCCACTGGCAGCAAGGCCCCGCCGACCCAGGCGGGGATCAGCGCGGTTTCCTGGGCGATTGCCACGGATCAGGCGTTCAAGACAGCGCTTGCGCCGCCGCTGGCTGTTCGGCCGCGCGACGGGTGGCTTCTTGCCGGTAGAGCGCCAGAAAATCGATCGTATCGATATTCAGCGGCGGGAAGCCGCCATCGCGCGTCACATCGGAAATGATCCGCCGCAAGAAGGGGAACAACAACCGCGGGCATTCGATCATCAAAAAGGGATGCAGCTGTTCGTCCGGCACGCCTTCGACGTGGAAGATCCCGCCATAATCAAGCTCGACCAAATAAAGCGGCCCGCTGTCGACCTTGTTCACGGCCGTCACTTTGACCTTGGTAAAAACCTCATACTGGTGCTCCACTTGGCGCTTGCGGCCGTCCAGGCTGACCTGAATCTGAATATCGGGCTGCACATCGGTCGAGTTCAGGCCCTTTTGCGCCACGATATTCTCAAAGGACAGGTCGCGGATGAACTGGCCAAGGACCTGCATCTTTACTTGCGGCGCCTGGTTTGGTGCTGCGCCATTCACGGTTTCGGACATCGTTAACTCCCTCAGTACGGATTTGGCAGACGCCTTAGCAGCTTGTCCGTTCGGCCTCAATGCCGGGTCCAGCCAGAGCGCGGACCACCCAACGGTTTGCCGCCCAGTTCTGTATATTCTGCGTCGATTACGTCGTCGTCCGGGGTCGCGGCGCGCCCCGGAGCGGCCGCACCCATCTGCACAATTCGGAACCGCTGGCCGATGACCCGAACTGCCAGACTGCGGACCGGGCGGATCAAAAGCGCCAACCCCATGGCATCGGTGAAGAACCCCGGTGTGATCAAAAGCACGCCCGCAAACAGGATCAACGCGCCATGCGCCATGGATTCGGTTGGGTCGCGCAGGTCAGTCATCGACCGACGCAGGTCAAGGAACGCCCTGGCCCCCTCGCGCCGCACCAGCCACGCACCCAGAAGGGCCATCGCCAGAATCATCGCCAGGGTCGGCCAAAGCCCGATCCAGCCGCCAACCTGAATGAACAACCCGATCTCGATCAGCGGCACAACGATGAAGATCAGCAAAAGCCACATGGCAATCATTCCCAGAAAATGGCCAAGGTGGACTTGCCCTGACCTGTAACTTACATAAGTGGAGTATATTGAAGTTACCAACCCCTTCCGGGGGTTTCGAAGGATTGTTCCAATGTCCAGCGCCATCGTCGAGCTGCTTGTCCTTGCGGGAATTGCCATTTTCCTGATTCTGCGCCTGCGCAATGTGCTTGGCACGCGGGGCGGATTTGAGGGGACCACCCCCGTGGTGCCACTGCCCGGCACCGGCACCAAGAAACCGCAGTTTGATGTGATCGAGGGCGGGCCTGACCGCGATGTCACCGATCACGCCGCTGAAGGCAGCGACGCAGCGCGGGCCTTGGCCGCAATGAAACTTGTCGAACCGGCATTTTCGGTGTCTGGGTTCTTGCAAGGTGCGCGCGGCGCCTACGAGATGATCCTGACCGCCTTCGCCAAGGGCGATTTGGACCGCATCAGTACGTTTCTGTCGCCCGAAGTCGCCGAAAGCTTTGCTGCGGTGGTGGCAGACCGCAAGGCGCGCGGGCTGACGGTCAGCACCGATTTCGTCGGCCTGCGCGAGCTGACATTGCACGGGGCTGAGTTTGATCGCACCAAATCCGAAGCGGAAATCACCGTGCGCTTTGTCGCTGAACTGATTTCGGCGACGCGCAACGCCAGTGGCGATGTGGTCGAAGGCAACGCAAAATCGGCGCATAAGCAAAAAGACATTTGGACCTTCGCCCGGACAATGGGTGCGAACGATCCGAACTGGCAGCTTGTAGCCACTGGGGAATGACGGCGCCGAACCGACCTGTCGGGTTTGAAAGCCTGCCCGGCTGGTCGCATGACGATCACCGGGCCGCCCTTGCCGTCTATGCCAGCACCGTCGATCTGTTACCCGCCAGCTGGCCGCGCCCTGACGGGCAAGGCGCGCGGGCGTTCATCGAGTCGTATTTTCAGCCCACCGTGCTGGCCCCGGAAGCCTTGCTGACCGGATATTATGAGCCGGAATTGAGCGGTTCGGCCGTTCCGACGGAAACCTTCCGCTTTCCGCTTTATGCCAAGCCCGCCGACTTGCCCGCCGATCGCCCATGGTTCGGCCGCAGCCAGATCGAGGGTGGCAATCTGTTGGGCGGACATGAGCTGGTCTGGCTCGACTCGGCGCTGGAAGCGTTCTTGGCGCAGGTGCAAGGCTCGGTCCGGGTGCGCCTGCCCGATGGCACGACGCGGCGCTTTGGCTTTGCCGGCAAGAACGGTCACCCCTACAGCTCGATCGGCAAGGAACTTTTGCGCCGCGGCGAACTCCGTGAAACCGATGCGTCTGTCAGCGCCATCCGGGCTTGGGCGGCGCGAAACCCCGATGGGTTGGGCGATCTGTTGCGGGTGAATGCGTCGTTCGTGTTTTTCCGTCTGCTTGATCTGCCTGAAAGCGCCGGACCGTTGGGAACGATGCAGCGGTCGGTGACCGCCCGGCGCAGCCTTGCCGTTGATCCCGCCTATATCCCGCTTGGCGCGCCTGTCTGGGTTGACGCCGGGGGTATGGCCCAGCTGATGATTGCCCAAGACACCGGCAGCGCCATCCTTGGCCCCGGACGTGGCGACATCTTTTTTGGCACCGGCGCGTCGGCAGGCGAAGCCGCCGGACGGCTGCGCGCCACCGGCAGACTTGTGGTGCTGTTGCCGCGTGCGGGGGCGTCGTCGTGAGTCGCCGCCCCCGTTCCCTGCACCCCGAAGAGCGCGAATTGTGGCATCAGGTGGCGGCCACCGCCCGCGCGATTCATCCCGATCACCCGGTGCGCCCGGACCGCACGGACAAGGAACC
>JANMDM010000269.1:0-11443 GCA_031376305.1 Pseudomonadota bacterium
CAATTCAACCTCGATCTGGCAATCTGGACCAAGCAGGCGGCCTACACCAAGCAGCGCCGGGTCCACCGGGCGCCGATTTCGCACGAAGCGGTCGCCCTGATCCGCCTGCGTGGTGATGCCGTGCCCAAGGGCTGCCCCTTCCTGTTTCCCGGCGATATGCCGGGACAGCCGGTCGTTGACCTCAAGCGCTTCTGGGAGCGGATGCGCACGAAGGCCGACATCCCCGATGTCCGCATCCACGATCTGCGCCATACCTTCGCCTCGCTGCTGGTCTCGGGCTGCGCCTCGCTGGAAATGATCGGGCGGTTGCTGGGCCACACGCAGATCGGTACCACCAGCGCTATGCCCACCTGATCGACTCGCCGCTGCGGGCCGGGGTGAACGCCGTGGGGGAGATGCTGAGGCCGCGGCTGAAGGTGGTGAGTTCGGTACGGCCTAAATCTGAAGCCCTCACAAACGCAAATGACTTCGGAATGGAGGGAGTGCTGCCATTGGCACGATGGAGGTCGATGGCGGGAATGCGTTACGAGCAGCCGATCTTGTGACAGCTATTGGTGTCACGCTCGTGTAGAAAATCCTCGAACTTCCGCAGCGACAGTGTGTAGCGAACATACGGCATGACCGCCAAATCGGCGGTCTCGGGCGAACTCCTGACGTACGGAAAGGAGCTTGGCTTGCTCATTACACGAGGCTAGGCTGCGGCAACTTGTGCCTCCAGAGTTTTCTCCTGACGGGGTTGGCGCGTGCGTTTTGTGCCAAACTACCGCAGGCCCAGTTCCATTTTCCGTCGGTTTGACCAGGCGCCGATCAGGCGATCAGCGGTGATGCCGATGAACGCGATCCCGAGCCCCGCCAACAGGCCACGGCCAGTGTCGGCCCCCGGAAGCGCCTTGTAGATTTCCTGACCGAGATCCCGCGAACCGATCAGGGCGGTAATCGCAACCATCGCCAGAGCCATCATGATGGTCTGGTTCACCCCCAACATGATCTCGGGGATGGCGATCGGCATCTCGACCTTCCACAGCCTTTGACTTGGCGTGGTTCCAGAAGCCGTCGCCGCCTCGATCACGGTTTGCGGCACGCGGCTCAGGCCAAGATAAGTGTAGCGGATCGACGGAACCGTCGCATAGGCCAGCATGGCGATGACATTCGACAGATCGCTGGTCTGAAACAGCATGATCACCGGAATGAGGTAGATAAAGCTTGGAAAGGTCTGCAAGGTATCGCAGACCGTCATCATGACGCGGGCTGCGCGCGGGCTGCGCGAAGACCAGATGCCCAGCGGGATCCCGATCAGGATCGACAGGATGGTGCAGCTGGTGACCAGGTAAAGCGTCATCATCAAGGGCGTCCAGAAACCAGTGAGAGCCAGAAATCCGAACAGGAATACCGGAACAAGCGCCAAGCGCAGCCCCCCAAGATACCAGCCCGCAAGTCCCAGAAGTCCAATCAGTGTCGGCCAGGGAAGCCACAGGAAGAAATTGCGCAGGGGCAAAAGCATCCAGATCGTAACGCCGTCGCGGAAAGGCTTTATGTAGGCAAAAAGGTTCTTTGAAACCCAGCGAACCGCATCATCGATCGGACCACCATAGGAAAGTGTCAGGTGCTTCGGCAACATCCCCAGTGCGGGCACAAACAGGGCAGCCAAGGTGCCGACTGCCAAGATGCACAAAAACAGGACCAGATGCCGATGGCGTGCGGGCCAGGAAGTTCCATCAATGAACCTTGGCGGGGTGCGGCGCATGAAAGCCTGCGTCATCCGGTCCAGCACCAGCGCGATGAGCGTAATCGCGACACCCTGTTCTACAGCCTTGCCGATCTGCAACTGCTGCAGCGAAAACAGCAGCTTCTGCCCAAGCCCCGATGCCCCGACCAGCGAGGCTATCACCGCCATGGCCAGCGTCTGCATCACCACCTGATTGAGCCCCAGAAGCAGGGTCTGCTGCGCTGCAGGTAGTTCCACTTTCCACAATTGCTGACGCGGGGTGCAGCCCGACATGATACCTGCCTCAAGAATGTCGGAGGGAACGGTGCGCAGACCAAGGATCGTGCAGCGTGCCATTGGCGGCAGCGCAAAGCCGAACGTGGCCAGCATGGCGGGCACCTGCCCGAAGCCGAACAGGATGACCACCGGTCCCAGATAGGCCATATGCGGTGTCGCCTGCATCACGTCGAACGCGACGTTCAACACTTTTTCTACGCGGGGATTTCGCGTGGCCAAGACGCCCAGAAACAGGCCGCTGATCGCAGCCAGCGGCACTGTGACGATGACAATGGCAAGTGTTTGCATGGCTTCGGGCCAAAGGCCGAATATCGCAAGATAGAAGGCACAAAGACCACAGAAAATGGCAAGCCGCCGCCCGCCGATCCAATGGCCCAGAATGCTGGTTCCCGTCACGATGACGACCCAAGGCAACGGTGGCCATTTCCATGCCTGCACCCCGCGATAGAGCAGGGCCTCGACCGCTGCCAGCGGCTGCGACAGCACCCAGGAAATGCCGCGGGTCAGGGGTTTGGCCGCTGCGGCGAACCAGACGAAAAACTGCGTGACCCAGTCCCTGACCGGCAGGGTCCACTGCTCGGGCCATTTATCGAACGCCGGAACAAAGCGCGCGAGCAGCACTGTGATCACAACGAACACCGCCGCAAGGGCAAGTGGCGGGACACTAGCCTTGCGGGACGGTGTCGGAATCGCCGGGGCGCGAGCGACGCTGTGGCTCATGCGCGCATGTCCGGATAAAGCCCGGTGATCATCGCCTCGCGGGTGACAATTCCGATGGCCCGGCCGGCATCGTCCACCACAGGCACCGGCACATCAGAGGAAAGCACCCGCGCGGCAACGTCGGCGATCTTGGCTGATGCCAGGACTGGTTCGCCGCTTGCTTTGCCTTTTGCCGCAATCGCACCAACGCTTACGATATGGTCGCGTGGCGCGTTTCGGGTGAATTCGCGGACATAATCATCGGCCGGATTTGTCACCATTTCCTCCGGCGTCGCCAACTGCACCAGTCGACCATCTTTCATGATGCCGATCCGGTCGGCCAGCCGCACGGCCTCGTCGAAGTCATGGGTGATGAAGACGATGGTTTTTTGCAGCATCTTCTGCAGGCGCAGGAATTCATCCTGCATCTCGCGGCGGATCAGCGGGTCAAGTGCTGAAAACGGTTCGTCCAGAAACCAGATATCGGGGCCGACTGCCAGCGACCGGGCAATGCCCACCCGCTGTTGCTGGCCGCCCGACAATTCGCGCGGGAAATAGCTTTCGCGGCCCTCAAGGCCGACGAGTTTCAGCATCTCTCTCGCACGGGCTTCGCGGTCATCACGGCTGCTGCCACTGACCTCAAGCGGAAAGGCCACGTTTTGCAGCACATTGCGATGCGGCAGCAGGCCGAAGTGCTGAAACACCATGCCCATCTTGTGGCGGCGCAGCTCGATCAGCTCTTTGTCAGTTGCTTTGAGAAAATTCTCGCCATCCAACAGGACTTCGCCGGCTGTGGGATCGTTGAGACGCGAGATCGCCCGGATCAGGGTGGACTTTCCCGAACCTGACAAACCCATGATGATCAGAATTTCACCGGGAAAAACATCGAACGAGACGTCCCTCACCGCGCCGATGTATTTCTCGGCCTTAAAGTCCTCTGCACTCGGGGCGTGCCCGTGGCGCTTCAGAAATTCTGCAGGGTCTTTGCCGAAAATCTTCCAAAGATTGTGACAGGAAATCTTGGCTTCTCGCACGTCCATTCAGTCCCCCAGAAGCCCTCTTCTGATCGAGGGTAGCCTCATCTTACTTGATCGCCACTCGATGACAATGAATCCGGGCGGGGCCTTGCGGCGCCCGCCCGCATTGTGATTTGCGCTTACTCAGTCCACGGTTTCCAGACAGCCTCGTTGTCAGCCACCCATTTGGCTGCAGCTTCTTCTGGTGTCATGCCATCGACGTCAACCATGGCGGCGGCGGCGGCAATCTGCGGGTTGGTAAAGCTGACCTTGTGCAGAATTGCATCCGCAGTCGGCCATTTTTCTGCGATTGCCTTGGAGCCGACCTTTTTGAGATACCCCTTCTCCGGCGCGCCGCAGTCATAGATGGCGTCTGGATTTTCGCCCCAGGCCGGATCCGTGTAACAGGCCGGATCATATGCCGGGAACTGGACAAACTGGCCCTCGAACTTCGCTTCGATGAAATTTGGCGTCCAGTTGAACAGCACGACCGGTTCCTTGCGATCATAGGCCGACTGAAGCTCTGCCCAAAGCGTTGCCGCCTGGCCAACCGGAACTTCCTGGAAGTTCATCTTCAGCGCCCCAATGCGCTCGGCGTAGTGCTTGCCCCAATCGGCGGGTGGGCCAACGAAACGGCCTTTGTCGCCGGTTTCCGCTGTTGCCAGTTTTGCAGCGCATGCGTCCAGAGCCTTCCAGTCGGGCAGGCCTGGGCACATTTCATTCATGTAGGACGGATACCACCAGTCCTCACGGGTCACCGCATCATTTGCGCCATAATCAACGGCGCCCTCGGTGAGCGACTTGTTGAACGATTCCGCCATCGAACCTTCCCAGACTTCAACCTGGAAATCCATGTCACCGGCGGCGATTGCCGTGAACTGAAGCTGGGTGTCGGATGACTTGTATTCGACGTTCAGCCCTTTGGATTGCAGAATCTGACCGACGACATTCGACAGAACCAGTTGACTGGTCCAGTTGTTCGTCACGATTTTGATCGGATCGGTCGAGTCTTCCGCCGCAGCAAGGCCCGGCGCGAGAGTTAGAAAACTCACTCCCAACGCGCTGGCAATGATGGTATTTCTCATATTCTTCATGCGTTTCCTCCGAGTTGTGGGCGTTGCACATTGCGGCACTCAAGCCGCTTGCGCCCTTATTATTCTGACTTGAGCCAGTGCGTTACCATAGCCCCACCATGTAAATTGGTTGGTGTTCAGTAGTGAAATCGCTGGATCGAATTGTAAAACTTTGTTAACAAAACGAGATGAGCACCGCGCCAGCCCACATTCTCATCGTCGAAGACGACCTCGTCACACGGGTGAAGCTTGCTGCCTATTTCAGCGCTGCGGGCTACCGCGTGAGCGAGGCTGAGGACGGTGCGCAGATGCATGAGATTCTGGCGGAACGGCCAGCCGATGTCCTAGTGATTGATATCAACCTGCCCGGCGAGGACGGCTTACAACTGACCCGCGAACAGCGCGAACGTTCGGAAATCGGCATCATTCTGGTGACGGGCCGCACCGATACTGTCGACCGGATCGTCGGGCTTGAGATGGGCGCGGATGACTATGTTACCAAGCCTTTTGACCAACGCGAGCTTCTGGCGCGCGTCAAGAATCTGGTCCGACGGGTCCGGCGCAGCCGCACCGAGAGCGAGAACAAAACTGTGCGCCGTTTCCTTGGCTGGACGCTGGATCTTGGCCAGCGGACACTTCAGGACGCCGACAACAATTTCGTCGAACTCACCAAGGCCGAGTTGAAGGCTCTCGCACTCTTGTCGGCCAATCCAGGGCAGGTTCAGTCGCGCGACAGAATTCTGCATGAGATCGCCAACCGCGATTGGGACCCAGCGGATCGCACTGTCGATGTGGTGATCCGCAGGTTGCGCCAGAAGCTGAACGATGGGGCGCGCAATCCGCGCATCATCCTGACTTCGCACGGCGAAGGTTATTTGTTCGCGCCAATCCAGAGATAGGCGGTCTGGCCTGCGTGGCCACCTGCTTTCGCGCCTGCGTGATCGCCAGACGATAGCTCTGTTCGCATGTCTCGATCTGCCCGGCAATGGCATTGGCATTCCCGGCCTTGGCCGATACTTCCAAAGCTTTGGCGTCAGAAAGAAGTGTTGTAAAACCGGCGGACGCGGCGGAACTGCAGGTCGCATGAGCGAGCTTTTCGATACGCTTGAAATTTCGGGCAGGCAGGCTTTCACGCATGGCCGCAAACCGTTGCGGCAACACGGTTTCGGCGGCGTCAAGAATCTTGCTTACTGTGCCCGCGCCCAAGGATTTGATGTCCCGGCCAATGCTAGCGGCCTGATCGGCCCTGCCAGACGGTTGCGCGCTGGTGCGCCGTAACGCCGTATCTATGCCGCCCAGCAATGATTCCGGTGTCAGCGGTTTACTGATATAGCCGTCCATTCCGGTATTCAGAAACTGATCAATTTCGGTCTTAAAGACATGCGCCGACATGGCGATCACCGGCACCGATGTTCCCAAGGCTGCGGCACGCAAAGCTGCGGCGGTCTGCGGACCGTCCATTCCCGGCAGGCTGATATCCATCAATACAACATCGAAGGGTGCGATTTCTGCCTTGCGTATGGCCTCGAAACCATCGGCAGCCAGTGTTACCAGATGGCCGGCCGCTTCCAACAGTGACTGCACCACGATTCGGGTGGCAGGATCATCTTCAACGACAAGGATCGCCAGTTTCTTTCGTTTACCAGTGCGCCGGGACTTGGCCTTGACTGACATGGCCTTCGGCACCGGTGCGGCGAGCAGCGGCAAAGCCAGATGAAAAACGCTGCCCTTCCCCAAGGCCGACGACACGGTAAGTTGGCCGCCCATGATTTCAGCAAGCCGCCGCGAGATGGCCAGCCCAAGACCGGTACCGCTGTAACGACGGGTAATCGAAGGATCGCTCTGGGTGAAGGCTTCAAAGATATGTCTTTGCTGGTCCGCGGAAATCCCGATACCTTCATCCCTCACAGCAATGTCGATCTGCTGGAGTTTTGGTGTCTGGCTGATCACTTTTACAGAAATCCGAATATCGCCCCGGTCGGTAAACTTGATCGCATTGCTGAGTAAATTGAAGATGATCTGGCGCAGCTTTCCGGCGTCACAGACATGGCTGGCCCAAAGCGCCGGGTCCAGCTCCAGGTGAATCTTCAGACCCTTTTCTTCTGCCGCCGGCTGCATCAGCGCAATGATGCCGACCAGCGCTTCACTTAGATTGAAAGCCGCCGGATCGACGCTGATCGTACCGGATTCGATCTTGGAATAGTCGAGAATACTGTTGAGGATACTCAATAGCGCCTCGCCGGAATGTCGGGCAACGACAAGCTGTTGGCGCTGCTTCTCGGTCACGGTGGACTCGCTCAAGACCCGCAGCATTCCCAGCATTCCGGTCATCGGCGTACGGATTTCATGGCTCATCGTTGCCAGAAACTCGGACTTCGCCCGGCTCGCACTTTCCGCCTGCAGCCGCGCTTGGGCGTGACTTGTAACCTCGACATGCAATTGGGCGTTGGTTTCGCTCAGCTGCGAAGTGCGTTCCTTGACCAGAGCCTCCAGATCCTGACGGTGGCGGCGGAGTTCTTCGTTCGTGCGCTCCCGCTCCTGCTCAAGTGACCTTCGTTGCTCGGATTCGTCACGGAAAGCGCGAACGGCGCGTGCAAGCGCGCGCAATTCATGGGAGCCTTCCTCCTTTACATCGACCAACAAATCCCCGTCCGTCAGTCGCTGCATGGCACCGGCCAGATTGCTAAGCAGCCGAACGACTTTTCGCTCGACATAAAGCCAGACTATGAGCCCGGAAATAACCACCGCGATCAGCGTCGACACTACCAGCCAATAAAGGCCCGCATTGGCCGCTTTGGCGGTATGGTCGGCGGTCATTTGGGCAAAACCTTCGGATTGCTGGAGCATGGATTGAGCGATGCTGCCCACTTCGGCAGACAGCTTGCGGTTGTCGGCAGCCAAAAGGTCCAGTTCGGTGCCAATCTCGATGAGGCGCAGGCGTTGGGTAAACAGACTTTCGCCCCAGGGCGAGTTACCGACCGAAGCATCCAGAACTTCGAGGTATGTCTCGGCCTGTTCCTTGCGCACCGGATCATCGATGCTGGCAATCCGGCGCCGGACGACACGCAAATGCTCGTGATAGCGGACGGCAATCTCGCCAACTTCGGCATTGTCGATGGCGCGAGTCAAACGGTTGGCAAGCAGACCGATCTGCGAACTGCGCAGCCGCAGTTCCGACATCCGGTCAAGCAGGTAGATGTCTTGCTCGATCAACCGGTCGAGCGCGTTATAGGCCTCGGCATGGCGCGTATCGTCGTCAATCAGACCGTAGAGGTTCGCCACGACCGCCGACGCGCCGGCCGACGCATTAGAGACCAGCGTCTCGGAAACATCGACAATGGCGGTCGCGGCGGCAATGGTTTCCTCTGACCGGCGGGTGAAATCGCTTGTCAGCTTCAGCCGCTCCTTAACCAGTTCGCTTTGCCGCGACAGATTGTTGATCAGCGCGTCGATCGTGTCCGACAGGTGCGATACCAACTCGCTGTCGAGCGATGAAAGACCGACCCGGATCTCGGAATTGCGAATTTCCGCAGCCAGATCGGCTAACTCGAGCTCTACCTTGGCCCGCGAGCTTTCGTCCGCCGCCGTATCCAGCGCCGATGAGGTGGCGACCAGTCGCGCGGTGGCATCGGCAGTTCGGGTGGCTGCGGCAACGGCAGGCAGCGCCTCGACGTTCATGCGCCTCTGCGCATCGGAAATCTCGCTCAAAATGAACCAACTGGCCACGCCGGATGAAAGTGATACCAACGTAATTGCCAGAAAAGCAATAAATAGCCGAGCTCCCATGCCGACGCGTGATAGAAGCATTGTGCGGCGTGTCCTTGCCCGACGGGAAAAATGAAACTAAGGCCATGTTACATGTGCGGGACGATTTTGGAAAAGTCTTTAGGACTGATCGTGGCTGCAGCCGTCGCCGCCTTCGGCCCTGGTTCCGCCGCGAACGAGGTTCCGGATGATTGGCCTGTCGACACATGGTCGCCGCCGTTTTCCTACAACGGGCTTGAGACGCATGTAGCCTATGCACCTCTGGCCCATGCAGCGAAACCCTGGCGAATTTGCGCCTCATATCCTCATCTCAAGGACTCTTACTGGCTGTCGGTGAACTACGGAATGGTCGAACATGCACGACGGCTTGGAATCGAGCTGCGGGTGGTTGAGGCGGGGGGCTACCCCAATCTTGAGCGACAGCGGACGCAAATCGTGAAATGCGCGGCGCAGGCCGATGCGCTGATCGTCGGAACCGTTTCCTACGACGGCCTGACGCCGACCATCCGCGATCTGTCAACGCGTATGCCGGTGATTGCTGCGGTCAACGACATCAACAACGATGGGATCACGGCCAAATCCGGCGTCTCGTGGGTCGCCATGGGGGCGGCCATTGGCACCTACTTTGCGTCCAAGCATCCGCTTGGCGGGAAACCAGTTAAGATTGCCTGGTTTCCTGGTCCCCAAGGGGCAGGGTGGGTGAAGTTCGTCGAGGAAGGGTTTCGCCCGGCAATCGCAAATAGCTCGGCCGATATCGTGGCCGTAAAATGGGGCGATACCGGGTTTGAGGCGCAACTGCTTTTGCTTGAGGACGTTTTGGAAGAGCATCCGGACCTCGATTACATCATCGGCAGTGCCGTCACGGCAGATGCCGCCGTGAGCCTGCTGCGCGCCAAAGGCAGATCAGGTGAAATCAAGATCCTCGCAGATTATTTCACGCATGGCACATATCGTGCAATCAAACGCGGCAAGGTTCTGGCGGCGCCTACCGACTCGCCGGTGATGCAGGGAAAGATCGCGGTGGATCAGGCCGTGCGTGCGCTGGAAGGTTCGCTGTCGCTGGTCCATGCGGGGCCCGCGATCCAGATCATTGATCAGGCAAATGTCGACACGCTCAACATCGAAAACAGTCTCGCCCCTGCGTGGTTCAAACCAACGTTCGAGGTGAAGCCTTAGGCCAGAGTAAGCGGAAGTGCATCGGTCCGCCACTCGCAAGGAGCGTGTTGTCAGACTGCGGGAAACAAGCCTGTGTTTTCCAAATTCCGGCGGCTTCAGCCAGCGCCGGGCTGACGACACTCGCGAGCGAGGCGGCGCGGTCGAGCTTGAAGTCGGCTCTGCTGAGGAGGTGGTGCTGCGCGTCGAAACAGCTTGTGGACCGAGGATTGAGCGGTAGTGAATTACTGGGTTGTTCGCACTCGCCCGGAACCGATGCAAACCACCTTCAGGTCGTGAGAACTGTAAAAAATGGGTCATGAGCAGCCAATGGGTCGGCGGCGGTGACTGGCAGCTTCAGGCCGAACGCAGGCGTTCGCCGACGAAATCGTGAGATCAAGAGAAAACAGCATTAGATGGATTGCCAGGCTACTTTTCTTTTCGGGTCAACAATAGGTCAACCGGTGTAACCACTTTGTTCCCCGTTTAACCCCATCCGCTGCGGTTGGTTGCGGCGCGATGCGGATAGAAGCTGTTGTAAGATCAAGAGCTTATCGCGTAACATTTTGAAATCAAAGGAGAAGTGTTTTCCCGGGAGATGGGGCTCATAACCTGAAGGTCACAGGTTCAAATCCTGTCCCCGCAACCAAATTATCACAATATATCAAATAGATAGAACACGACATAAACAGTCTGGTTTCTGCATTTGGAATTCTTGTCAACGCTGAGTCAACGTTTTGCGAGTCCCCCTGAAAAGCGGGGGCCTTTTGCATTTTGGGGTTGGAATCAGCCGCCAAGATCATCGCGGAAGCGGTCCGTTTGATGCATGCGCTCGTGCAGAAAGGTCACGATACCGATGTCTCCATCCGAAAGCCGCCGCCAGTAGACAAAATGATGCTCGTGCCGGAAGTAGAAGCCCTCGACGCCGAACTCGGCCGGGATTGGCCGCGACGCCACGCCGTGGCCCTCGATCCGGTCGAAAGCTGCGAACAGATCGGTGATGTAGCGGTCCGCCTGTTCGGCCCTCCATCGGTCACGCATGTAGCGGTAGATCTCGTCCAGCCGAAGGGACGCTGCTTCCTGAACGCGCACGGCCATTCGGTCAGACCCGGTTCCTGGCGATCACCTCGGCGGCGGTCAGCGGCTTGTAGCTTTCCTCAGGCGCTGCAAAAGCGCACGTCAGTTCCGCCTTCAGCCGATCAAAGACTTCCCGCTCGGCCCGTTCCTTGTCGCGCCGGATCAAGTCGCGGACATATTCGCTGATGTTCTCATAGTCGCCGTTTTCGCCGACGTTCGATGCCACGAATTCGCTTAAGGCACCGCTGATGCGTACTGTCATGGTCGTGGTCTGTGACGTAGGGACCTCCGGAGATTCTGTCTTCAAGATAAGCAAGACTGAAGACGCGCGCAAGGTTGGGCCACTTGAATGCTGCGCAATTGCCAGTCTGGTGCTGGCCGATGATCAAACATGGTTGCGGACGACGTGCACGCACGGCCCAAGCTTTTGGGAAAAGACGACAATGCTCAGATCATTGATTCGATTGCAACAACACCCCTTGCTTGGACTGCTTGTGAACCCCTTTGGCACGACTGCCCGGGTCATTCAGCTCGATGGGCATCAGCTTCGGATCCCGCAGCGCGATTGCCCGGCCCGTCATTCACACGATTTCTGGCAACTGATCGCGCCGCCTTTCTCCCTCCCAATTGGCAGACATTGACTCGGCATGCTTACCGGG
>JANMDM010000281.1:0-13679 GCA_031376305.1 Pseudomonadota bacterium
CACGCGGGCCGCGGCAGCCGTCCCGAAAGCCTGCGGCAGCTGACGCGTCTGTTGAACCGTGACCGGCCGGATATTGGCATCGTTATGACCCAGGACCGGGGCGACGATCCGATTGGCGACCAGCCATCCGCGCTGATCGACCAATTGCCCCAAGACCGCCTGTCCGACGCGCAGGGGTTTCTGGATCACTGGCGCCCCGCACTGGCGCTGTTTGTCGGCACGACCTTGCCTGCCGCCCTGATCACCGAAGCCCATCAACGTGGTATCGCGCTCATTCTGGCCGACGCCCATCTGACGCCAGCGATGACCCCGGTTTGGCGGCGGGGTATGGCCGGGTCGCTGCTTGGGCGTTTCGCCCGCCTGTTGGCGCAGGACTCCGATACTGTCACGACCCTGCAGCGCCTGGGCGGGCGATCACTCAGCGTGGAACTTGCCGGGCGGATCGAGGAGACCACTGATCCGCTGCCTTGCGTCAACGCCGAGCGGGATGCCCTGGCGGAGCTGTTGCGGGCCCGTCCGGTGTGGATGGCCGTCGCCTGTACCCCGACCGAAGAAGACGCGGTCATCGCCGCGCATATCCATGCGATGCAGCATGCCCACCGCCTGCTGTTGATCTTGGCACCCGCCGATCCTGATCGTGGGCCGCATCTGGCTCAAAGGCTGACGGCAGAGGGGTTAATCGTCGGCCAGAGGGCGCTTGAAGATGAGCCGTTACCGGACGTTCAGGTGATGATCACCGAGGGGCTGACCGAACTTGGCCTGTGGTATCGCCTGGCGCCCGTCTGTTTTATGGGCGGCACGCTGCTTCCGGGCGGCGCCGGACGCTCGCCCTATGAGCCGGCGGCGCTTGGATCGGCCGTTCTGCACGGCGACCATCCCGGCCCTTATCCCGAGGCCTACGCCCGCCTGAGTGAAGCCCGCGCGACGCGACAAGTGTCGTCACCGGAAGCCCTGGCAACCGCCGTAGCGGATCTTATCGCGCCGGACAAAGCCGCGGTGCTGGCACACAATGCCTGGGCTGCAACATCGGGCGGGGCAGAGGTTGCAGAACGGGTCGTCCAGATCACGCTTTCAACGCTGGATGCCGCCCATGGAAAGGCTGGTGCCTGATGGGAACCGCGCCGCGTTTCTGGTTTAATCCGCCGGACCATCCGGGCTGGCAGGCCTATCTGCTGGCACCTTTTGGGTGGCTCTATGCCCGAGCAACGGCACGCCGTCTGGCGAGGGGAAGCGCGTTCAAAGCGGGGGTTCCGGTTATCTGCGTTGGCAATATCAACGCGGGCGGTACTGGCAAGACGCCGACGGTAATCGCCATCGCCCAACGGCTTTTTGCGCGCGGCGTCGAGGTTCATGTGGTCAGCCGCGGCTATGGTGGGCGTCTGGACGGCCCGGTGCAGGTTGACGAAAAAACCCACACCGCCGCGGACACCGGCGACGAGCCATTGCTGATTGCCGCCTTTGCGCCCACCTGGGTCGCCAAAGATCGCAAGATGGGCTGTCTGGCGGCAGTCAGGGCCGGGGCAAGGGCAATCATTCTGGATGACGGCCATCAGGATCCGTCGGTCAGGAAAGACCTGTCGATTGTCGTCGTCGATGCTGAAAAGGGCTTCGGAAATGGCCGCTGTTTGCCGTCTGGACCACTGCGTGAGCCGGTGGCGGCTGGCCTCGCAAGGGCAGACCTGATCTTGTCGATCGGTGACGCGCCCGCGCAAGACAGCTTCCGGCAAAGTTGGGGTGCGCAGGTGCCATGCGGGCGCCTGACCGGCAGGATAAGACCCTTGCCCACCGGCATGGAATGGCGCGGCCAGCGGGTGCTGGCCTTTGCGGGGATCGGGCACCCGGATAAATTCTTTGCAACGCTGCGCGCCTTGGGCGCCGATATCGCGCGCGCCGAAGCATTGGACGATCATCAGGTTTTCACAACCGCGCTGTTGCTGCGTCTGGAAACCGACGCGCATCTATTGAATGCGCAGCTTGTCACCACGGAAAAAGATGCCGTACGCCTGCCAGTCGCCTTTCGGCCCAAGGTTCTGGCGCTTCCGGTGCGGCTTGAGCTTGAAGACTGGGCACCGCTCGACACTTTTCTCGCGGCTATCGGCGCTTGAAAGCGGCGATAGGACCACCGCCAAAGCTGCGATTAACGCTTCGCCAAGTGATCACGGATTTCGGCGTCATGCTCGCCAAGCTTTGGCGAAGGTTTGTCCAAAGCCAGCTCGGCCGCTGAAAAAACAAAGGGCGAGCGCACTGCGGGGATACCATCCAGATCAAACCTCATCGCCCGCGACACGATCTGCGGATCTGCAAAGACCTCGGCCAGATCATTGATCGGCCCGGCAGGGACGCCTTCGGATTCGCACGCGGCCAGCAGGTCCGCCTTGGCAAAGCGGCGCGTGGCTTCGGTCAACAGGCGGGTCAGCTCCACGCGGTTGGCAATCCGCCGGGCGTTGGTCAGATAGTCTTCCGCCGCGGCCAGTTCGGGAAGGCCAAGGACCCCACAAAGCCGACGATATTGCCCGTCATTCCCGGTAGCGAGGATAATCCAGCCATCGGCACAGTCGAAGACGGCATAGGGCACAAGGTTTTGGTGGGCATTGCCGATCCGCCCCGGCGCATCGCCAGTCGCCAGATAGTTCATCGACTGGTTCGCCATGATCGCGGTCGAAACATCCAAGAGCGCCATATCGACCTGCTGCCCTTCGCCGGTCAGCGCCCGCTGATGCAGCGCCGCTAGAATCGCCGTCGATGCGTAGACCCCGGTAAAGATGTCGGCGACCGCTACGCCAACCTTTTGTGGCTGGCCTTCGGGATCACCGGTGACGGACATCACCCCCGACATGCCCTGAATAATGTAGTCATAACCCGCCCGATGCGCATAGGGGCCGGTTTGGCCAAACCCGGTAATCGAGCAATAGATCAGCCGCGGGTTCACCTTGCGCAGACTGGCATAGTCCAAGCCGTATTTGGCCAACCCGCCGACCTTGAAATTCTCGATCAGGATGTCGGCATCGACCACCAATTTTCGGACAAACGCCTGCCCCTCTGGCGTCCGGAAATCGGCGATTACCGATTGTTTGCCGCGATTGCAGGCGTGGAAATACGCGGCTGAGGTGTCGCCCTCGCGCTCAATGAACGGCGGTCCCCAGCGGCGGGTATCATCGCCTTCCGGGGCCTCAACCTTGATAACATTGGCCCCCAGATCGGCAAGAATCTGGCCAGCCCATGGGCCTGCCAGAATTCGCGCCAGCTCGACGACTTTCAGACCGGCAAGCGGGGTCATGGGTTACTTTGCCAACTTTTCATCAAGGATCTTGGCAAGTTCCTCATAAGACATATTGCCGTATTTTTCGCCATTGATGATGAATGACGGCGTGCCCTCAAGCTTGTCATTGGTGGCGTTGACTTGATAGGCCGCAACCATCGCCTGAGCCATCGCCTTATCGTTCAGGCACATATCCAGCGCTTCTGCGGTCAGGCCCGATTTCAAGCCGATCTTGCGCAGTGCGGCAGAGATTCCAGCCTCATCGCCCGATGCCAGCCATTCTTTTTGGGTGTCATAAAGAATGTCGGAGATTCCGAAGTACTTTTCGGGTCCGCCGCAGCGGGCGACGATTGCTGCCCAAAGACCAAATTTGTCAAAATAAACCTCGCGGTAGACGAATTTCACTTTGCCGGTGTCGATGTAGTTCTTTTTGAACTCTCCATAAACCGTTTCATGGAAGTGCTGGCAATGCGGGCAGGTGTATGAGGCGTATTCCATGACAGTTACGGGGGCATCAACTTGCCCAAGGATCATGTCTGGCACCAGCGATGCTGTCGAGCTGACGGTCACTTCTTGCGTAGTTGCGGAAATCGACACGGGCGATTGGTCAGGGGTGCTTTTGCCGGTGTAAAGCCAGGCACCACCTGCGGCGATCACCGCCATAGCGGCGGCAAGAATAACGGATTTGTTCATGGGCTCAGCCTTTTGTTTGTCGCAGGCGAGATAAGACCTTTTCACCCAGAGCTTCAAGCGCTGCTCGCAGGGTATCGTCATGGACTTCACGCGAAAGTGCTTCGGCCGCGCGGATATGGGTCGGGTCCGCCACGGGGGGGGCGGGTTTTGGCCGATGCGCGAACGGGCTTTGACCTTCGGCAAAGCCGGTGGCGGCGGTTTGCGTAAGATGGATGCGGGAAATGGCGTTGTAACCGTAGCAGGCGTTCACCTTTTCCTTAATCTTCGGAATTTGCATCTGCACGATCGGGGCCGCCGCTCCCGAAACCAGCAGCGTCAGCGTTGCCCCCATGCCGCCCTTGCCGTAGCCGATCTTCACCGGTTCGGCGCTGGCGGCAAGATCGCTGCCGACCACTTCGGCCCAATGGGTCAACAGGCGCGACAGCGCAAAACCCCGCGATTCGCCCGCCGTGCGGATCTTGTCGCGCAACAGGCTCGACGCGGCCTCAAATCCGCGCCTGCGTCGTGCTGCACCTTGCGGAGCTTTGATCATTCAGATTGGGTCCGGTTTGGGAATGCAAGCGATCTGCGGCAGTCTATGCCGTCAGAATGCGGATGCACATCGTAAAGTAGGGGGCAAAGCGTGACCGGGGCGGATATCAGCGCGGCGCTGTTGATCTGGTACGATGCGCAGGCCCGCGTCATGCCCTGGCGCATTGGTCCGGCTGACCGCAAAACCGGTCAGCGCCCCGATCCTTACCGCGTCTGGCTGTCAGAGGTGATGCTGCAACAGACCACGGTTGCCGCCGTACGCGCCTATTATCGTCGCTTTACCGAACTTTGGCCGACGGTTGCCGATCTGGCGGCGGCCCCGGATGCGGCGGTGATGGCCGAATGGGCCGGACTTGGCTATTACGCCCGCGCCCGCAACCTGTTGAAATGCGCCCGCGCCGTGGTTGCGGATCACGGCGGGGCATTTCCGGAAAGCCGCGACACACTTCTGACCTTGCCCGGCATCGGCCCCTATACCGCCGCCGCCATTGCTGCCATCGCCTTTGATGAGCCCGCCACCGTTGTTGATGGCAACGTCGAACGGGTGGTGGCCCGGCTTTTTGCGGTAACCACCCCGCTGCCCGCCGCAAAGCCCGAATTGACAAAGCTGGCGGCCGGTCTGACGCCGTTCCAGCGGCCTGGGGACCATGCGCAGGCAATGATGGATCTGGGGGCCACGATCTGCACCCCGCGCAACCCCGCCTGCGGACACTGCCCGCTGAACGCCCCCTGTGCGGCGCGCAAGACCGGGCAACAGGGCGATTTACCCGCCAAAATCGCCAAACCCGCCAAGCCGATACGTTTTGGCATTGCCTATGTGGCGCGCCGTATGGATGGCGCGGTGCTTCTGGAGCGGCGGCCCGACTCTGGACTTCTGGGCGGGATGCTGGGTTGGCCCGGAACGCTTTGGCGTGAAGATCCGGCCACGGATGCCCCGCCTCTGGCTGCTGACTGGCGGGATGCGGGCCACGAGGTGCGCCACACCTTTACCCATTTTCATTTGCGCCTTGCCGTGCGCGTCGCGCAGGTTCCAGATGGTGTAAACCCTCAGCGCGGCACCTTCTGCCCGCGCCCCGAATTTCGCCCAACCGATCTGCCAACGGTCATGCGCAAGGTGCATGACGTTGCGTCTATGGCGTTTCAAGACTTTGAGGGGCGGCGCAAGTCGGCGTAGAGTTCCGGCGAAAACCCGAAGCGGAGTGCCTGATGTCTAGCGTAAAACCAATATCACGACCGGCGTCGGCTTTGCCATTCTGGTTGTCGCTGATCATGCTTCCTCTGGCGGTTGTCGGGGCGCTCTATGGTGGCTGGACGGTGTTCTTCCTGCCGGTCTACGGCTGGGTGCTGATCTCGATCCTTGATGCGCTGTTGGGCCTGAACGAAGCAAACTCCGCCACCGACACGCCCGACGCAGACCTGTTCTGGTACCGGATGATCACCATGATTTGGTTCCCCATCCAGGCCGTGGCGGTCTACGGCGCGATCTGGTGGGTCACGCATACCGGCCATCTGGTGCTGTGGGAAAAACTTGTGTTCTTCTTTGGTATCGGCGTGATCTCTGGCTCGATCGGCATCGTTTATGCGCATGAACTGATGCATCAGAAAAACCGGATGGAACGCTGGCTGGGGGATTTGTTGCTGGCGTCAGTGCTGTACAGCCATTTCCGCACCGAACATCTTTTGGTCCATCACCGCTATGTGGGTACGCCGCGCGATGCGGTTTCGGCCCGCTACAACGAAGGCTTCCACGGCTTTTTCCTGCGGGTGTTGATCGAGGGGCCGCAATCAGCCTGGCGGGCCGAACGCCAGCTTTTGGCGCGGGCAGGGCGCAGTGCGTTTCACCGCAGCAATCCTTTCTGGCGTTACGGTGCCTTACAGCTTGCAGCCTTGGCGCTGGCTTACGGTTTGGGCGGCTGGACCGGAGTTGGCTTCTTTGCCTTTCAGGCGCTGGTGGCGGTGTGGCAGCTTGAGCTGGTGGATTACGTCGAACACTACGGGCTGACGCGCAAATATCTGGGCGAGGGCAAATATGAACATGTCCTGCCGCGCCACAGCTGGAACGCCGCCCATACCGTATCGAACTGGCTTCTGATCAACCTTCAGCGCCATTCGGACCACCATTACAAACCCGACCGGCGCTTTCCCTTGTTGCAGACCTATTCGGCCGATGAGGCCCCGCAACTTCCCCTTGGCTATCCGCTGATGACGATCACGGCGTTGTTCCCGCCGCTGTGGCGGCGACGGATGAACCCGCGGGTGCGGGAATGGCGCAAGCAGTTTTATCCGGAGATCACCGATTGGACGGCCTATAACAACGGCGATCTGCCGATGCCGAAGGGGGCGAGCTAGGGGTTTACCGCATCGCACAGAGCCTTGGCGGTGCGGGCAGAACTACCGCGATTTGGGTCGCGTCACATGGCGATGGCGGCCCCAAAAAAACGCTGAACCAGCCGCGGATATACCACATTTTGCGCCAAATATGAGCGCGGGCGGGAATCGCCAGGTTGGCATCTGGGAATACCAGAGCAAATTGCGATCATGAGAGGCCAAACATGTCAGTGCTGAAACGGGCAAAGACGTTTTCGATTTTCCTGGCGCTGGGCGTCGTCATTGCCGGTGCTACCGGTGCCGCGCAAAGCTGCGCGAACTGGATGGATCAGGGCAACGGCACGTCCTGGACAACCTGCGTCGGCGATGACGGCGCGCAACGCTGTTATCTGATCAGCAACACCCCCGGCAGCACCGCCTACGAAGTGAGCTGCTCGCAATAGGCCGACAAAAAAACCCCGCCGATCAGATCGGCGGGGCAAGGTAAGTGCCGTGGTCAGGCCACAGGCACCGGCGGTAACTGAAACTTTCTAATGCGGCAGGCCGACTGTATCAGCCTCCATCTCGGCGCGGATCTGTTGGCGCAGGATGTCGATGGGCACCATCTTGCCGTCGCGCTTGAAGTGCCAGTAGGTCCAGCCATTGCAGCTTGGCGCGCCTTCCAGATGGGCGCCGACCTGATGGATCGAACCTTTGACATCATTGCCGATCAGCGTGCCATCGGCGCGGACCTTGACCGTCATGCCGCGTGGCGAGGTCAAAAGCTCGCCGGGCCGCAGCATGCCGCGTTCAACCACCTGGCCGAAGGGCACGCGCGGTTCCGACCGCTTGGACCCGGTTATTTCCAGCGCTTCCTTGTCAAACTTGCGGATCCGGTCAATGCGCTTTTGCGCCACCTCGCGGTAGGCCGCTTCGCGCTCGATCCCGATGAAGTCACGGCCCAGCATCTTGGCCACAGCGCCGGTGGTGCCGGTGCCGAAGAACGGGTCCAGCACCACGTCGCCGGGGTTCGTCGTCGCCACCAGAACCCGGTGCAAAAGGCTTTCAGGCTTTTGTGTCGGATGCGCCTTGTCGCCCGCGTCGTCCTTCAGCCGCTCGTTCCCGGTGCATAAGGGCAGCACCCAGTCCGACCGCATCTGCACACCGTCATTCAGGGCCTTCAGCGCTTCGTAGTTGAAGGTGTACTTGCCGCCCTCGGACTTCGACGCCCAGATCAGCGTTTCATGGGCATTGGTGAACCGCTTGCCGCGGAAATTCGGCATCGGGTTTGATTTGCGCCAGACCACGTCATTGAGGATCCAGAAACCCGCGTTCTGCATCGCGGAGCCGACGCGGAAGATGTTGTGATAGGAACCGATCACCCAGATCGCGCCATTGGGTTTCAGCAGGCGCTGGGCGGCGGCCAGCCAATCCTTGGTAAAGCGATCATAGGTCTCAAAGCTGGCGAACTGGTCCCAGGCATCATCGACCGCATCCACCTTGGAATTGTCGGGCCGGTGCAGATCGCCCCGCAACTGCAAATTATAGGGCGGATCGGCAAAGATCAGGTCAACCGACCCCTCCGGAAGGGATCGCATCGCCTCGATGCAATCACCGGCAATAATCTGGTTCAACGGCAGCTCTGCTGCCTTCTTCGCCGTGGTCACTGTCATCTCTGCCTCGTTCCGACTTGCCGCCGGTTGCCGCCCAGCTTGGTGCCGGTTGTTGCTACAGAAGATGAGTCAGGACTGATTCGGCGTCAAATTCTTTTTTGAATCAACGACTTATGAATTTATCTTGATACAAGATATAGTGGACGGGTTTGAATGAACGTCTATGGTGTGGGGTCACACCCAGATTTTGCAGCGCTGAGAGATGTTCTTTGGTCGGGTATCCGGCGTTGCGGTCCCAGCCATAACCGGGGTTCTGTTGCGCCAAATCCACCATGATCCGGTCGCGCGTTACCTTGGCCAGGATCGAAGCCGCCGCAATCGACAGCGATCTGGCATCGCCTTTGATCAGGGCTTCGGCGGAAAAGCCGAAATTTCGGGGGATCATGTTGCCGTCGATCAGCACATGATCGGGGGGTGTTTTCAGCCCCATGACCGCGCGGGTCATCGCCAGATGGCTGGCGCGCAGGATGTTCAGATCGTCAATTTCCTGGGCGGAGGCCTGGGCCACGCTGGTCTGTGCGGCATTCACAATCTGATCGAACAGTGCAGTGCGCCTTTGGGCCGACAGCTTTTTGGAATCATTCAGCCCCGGCGGGATGTTCTTTGGATCAAGGACCACCGCAGCCGCAACCACCGGCCCACACAGCGGGCCGCGACCGGCCTCATCCACGCCGGCGATGCAATGCAGGCCGCGCGACATGGCGGCAAGTTCCGAGATAAAATCAGGGGCAAGGATCATCTGATCTCATTCGGGGCAAATCTGCCGTAACGCAATAAGAAAGGGGCGAGTGCGTTGCACCCGCCCCTTGGGGCGCGGCCGTTGGGGGCAAACCGCGCCTTGTGCTCGATATCTTGCCCCTCAATAGCGCGCTTGTTCGACCCGGTAGCCGTAGTCGCGCAGGCATTGCGGGCCGTAAACGGTGCGCGTTCCGGCACGGGTGCGGATGTTAAAGGCGCATTCCGCAGGCAGACGGCGCGAAAGCCCCAGTTCGGTCACACAGCGCGCCGAAATTACCTCGCGGTTGCGGCCATTCACCGTCACATCCATCACGCATTCCGCAGGGATCCGCTTGGCGCGGCCCGACTGAGTGTAGCCGTCATCCCAGTCATTGTAGCCGTCGTCCCAGTTATTGTAGGCCCGGTCCGGGTAGCGCGGGTCGGGTCTGGGGGTGATCTGCGTCGCGCGCCCCTGGTTTGCCTGATTGAGCAAAACTGCGGCTGCCACCGCACCCAAAAGCAGCGCGATGGTCGTGTTTGATTTTTTGCTACGCGCTTCTGCCTGCGTTCCGGAAATGCCGGCCAAAGCCAGAGCGACGATTGTCACAAATGCGGTCAGACGGGATTTCATATCATTTCCTTTCCGATGGCACCGAACAGAAGTTTATGCGAGCGCCTTGGATGGGGATCCTCGGTCACCCGCCAACGCAGCGCAATAACACCCGATTGCTATCCGATAACCGCAGGCGAGATATGCTTTGCTATTGCTTAGCTACGGCTTCGCGCGCAAGTTTTCGGTATGATGTCCTATAGCCGTTTGACCCTTCCAATTTTTAGTTGTGTTGCAGCCGGTCTGGCTTTTGCGGCGCAGGCAGATTGCACGGTCAAGTACAAAGCCAAGCAGGATAACCCCCTGCGGCTTGAGGCAGGCTCTGTCAGCCTGCCCGATGCGGCCTGTGCGTCAAAATCCGCCGCCGCCGAAACATTGGCGCCGATCTTGCAACAGCAGGGCTGGACGCTTCTGGCCATCACCGCCATCATTCCGCCGAACTGAGCGGGGAAGAAACGTGGCGGCGCAGGATTCGGAGCATTCGGCAGACACAGCCTTGCGGTCTGGCAACCGTGTGGTTGTCTGGGGCATTGTCGCGATTGTGGCCATCCTTCTGCTTGCAGCCTTGTTCCTGTTCCTGACCCTGCCCGACGCCAACGCGTTCAATGCGCGAGTTGAGCGGATCTTTGTTGAAAACGATGCACTGACCACCGGCGACCAGATCAAGTTGCTGGAAATCCTGGCGCAATCTGGCACGACTTTTTCCGAAGTCCTGGCCAGTTACCGCATGGTGATCTTCGTGCTTCTGGTCTTTTCCACCGCGGTGCTGATCGCAGCACTGGTGTTTCTGGTGATGATCGTTTCCCTGAACCGCCGCATGGAAAAGATTCAGCGGCAGGGCATTCAGGTGTCGTCACTGATTATCAGCCGGGGCCAGAACGCCGTGGTGCTGAACGACATGGAATTCAAGCTGACCGAAGCCGCCATCGAAACCCTGTCGGTTCTGGCCGAAGCGCGGATGGATGGCGATATCCTGTCAGGCTCTGAGATCGAGGCGGTGATTTCCGGCCGCTCGGCCGCCGATTGCGACGAAGCGGCGGGCGCCATGCGGATCAAGCGGTTGCGCGATGCCTTGGGCAATCAGATGGTGGCCGAATTGCTGGTCAAGAACATCGCCCGGCGCGGCTATATGCTTACGGTCGCCAAGGACGCGATCCGCATGATCTGACCCGGTCTTGCGTGAGGGGGCCGCCCGACCTATACGGACGCTTCCCATTTGCCGGACCGGGAGGGCGCCATGATCCAGACCCCCTATTACCTGATCGACAAGGCCAAACTGCTTGCCAATATGCAGATCATTGACCGCCTGCGCGAAGGCTCTGGCGCCAAGGCGCTGCTGGCGCTGAAATGCTTTGCAACCTGGTCGGCCTTTGATCTGATGCGCGAGCATATGGATGGGACAACCTCATCATCACTTTACGAGCTGCGGCTGGGTCGGGAAAAGTTTGGCAAAGAAACCCATGCCTATTCCGTGGCCTGGGCCGATCACGAGATTGCCGAGGCGGTGTCTTACGCCGACAAGATCATCTTCAACTCCATCGGTCAGTTAGAGCGGTTCAACAACAGCACCCCAGGCATCGAACGCGGCCTGCGTTTGAACCCACGGTTTTCCACCAGCGGCTTCGACCTGGCCGACCCGGCGCGGCCCTTCAGCCGGCTTGGCGAATGGGACGCGGCGAAGATCTCTGGCGTCATCGACCGGATTTCCGGCTTCATGATCCACTACAATTGCGAAAACGCCGATTTCGACCTGTTCGACCAGCAACTGACCCGCATCGAAGGGGAGTTTGGCGCGCTTTTGAAAAGGGTTGCCTGGGTCAGCCTTGGCGGTGGCATCCATTTCACCGGCGAAGGCTATCCGGTGGACCGCCTTGCGGCCCGGCTGAAAGCCTTTTCGCAACGCTTCAGTGTGCAGGTCTACCTGGAGCCGGGCGAGGCGGCGATCACCAATTCGACCACTCTCGAAGTTTCGGTTCTGGACCTACTGGACAACGGCAAGCAACTGGCCATCGTCGACAGCTCGATCGAAGCCCACATGCTTGACCTGCTGATCTACCGCATTCCGGCCAAGGTCGCACCGAATGAAGGCCCGCATGAATACATGGTCTGCGGCAAATCCTGCCTTGCCGGAGATATCTTTGGCGAGTTCCGCTTTGCGCAGGCCCTGAGCATTGGCGACCGGATTTCCGTGCAGGATGCGGCGGGCTACACCATGGTCAAGAAAAACTGGTTCAATGGCGTGAACATGCCAGCGATTGCCATTCGGGAACTGGACGGCTCAACCCGGCTGGTGCGCGAATTTGGTTATGACGACTACGCCGCGAGCCTGTCCTGACCTCACATATCGCCCGGTAAAAAGGAGACTTCCGCGATGAAACGGAATCTATTGATCATTGGCGCTGGCGGTGTGGCCCAGGTGGTGGCGCATAAGGCAGCGCAGAACAATGACCTTCTGGGCGACCTTCACATTGCCTCGCGCAGTATCGCGAAATGCGAGGCGATCATTGCGGGCGTCATGGCCAAGGGCGCCATGAAGGTGTCGGCTGTGTTCAAGGCCCATACGGTTGATGCGATGGACACCCTGGCCGTTGCCGCCCTGATCCGCGCAACCGGCTGCCAGATTGTGATCAACGTCGGGTCTTCGTTTGTGAACATGTCAGTGCTTGAGGCCTGCATCCAGACCGCCGCCGCTTATCTGGACACCGCCATTCACGAAGACCCGAAAAAAGTCTGCGAAACCCCGCCCTGGTATGGCAATTACGAATGGCAGCGGCGCGAGCGCTGCAAGGCGGCGGGCGTCACGGCGATTCTGGGCGTGGGCTTTGACCCCGGCGTCGTCAATGCCTATGCGCGGCTGGCGGCGGACGACTATCTGGATACGGTCGACAGCATCGACATCGTCGACATCAACGCCGGATCGCATGGCCGTTGGTTTTCCACCAATTTCGACCCCGAGATCAACTTCCGCGAATTCACCGGCACGGTCTATTCATGGCAAAAAGGCGGTTGGCAGGAAAACCAGATGTTCGAGGTTGGGCAGACCTGGGACCTGCCCGTGGTCGGCCCGCAAAAAGCTTACCTCACCGGCCATGACGAGGTGCATTCACTTTCTGCCCGTTATCCACAGGCAGACGTGCGCTTCTGGATGGGTTTTGGCGATCACTATATCAACGTCTTCACGGTTCTGAAAAGCCTCGGGCTATTGTCGGAAAAGCCGGTGAAAACTGCCGAGGGGCTGGAAGTCATTCCGCTGAAACTGGTGAAAGCCGTACTGCCGGATCCGGCGTCACTGGCGCCCGATTACGTTGGCAAAACCTGCATAGGCGATGTGGTCAAGGGCACTAAAGATGGCAAGCCGGCCGAGGTTTTCATCTATAATGTCGCTGACCACAAAGACGCCTACACGGAAGTTGGCGCCCAGGGCATTTCCTACACGGCAGGCGTTCCGCCGGTGGCCGCAGCGATACTGGTCGCCTCGGGTGAATGGGACGTGGCGAAAATGGCAAATGTTGAAGATCTGGACCCGCGCCCGTTCCTGAATTTTCTGAACCATATGGGCCTGCCCAGCCGCATCAAGGATGCATCAGGGGATCGGCCGTTGAGCTTCGCCTGATCTATCGCCTGTAGGGGTCTTTTGCGCCGCGATCGGCAGACAAGGACCCCTGCCGCCGCGCCACCATCGCCTCGATTGCATCGGCCAGATGCACGTCGGAGATATTGTAATCCCCCCTTGCCACCCGGATCAGATGGGCTTCGTGCAGCACATCGCTGTGACTGAAGCCAAAGGGGGGTTCAAACCTGTAGGTGGCCAGTTCGACCAAAAACCCCATCGGATCGCGGAAATAGATCGAATCCATAAAGCCCCGGTCCTTGACCCCCGAATGCTCGA
>JANMDM010000313.1:0-5869 GCA_031376305.1 Pseudomonadota bacterium
GGGTTGGCGCGTTCCTTTTTGGTCATTGACTGGATCAGCGCAATCTGGCGGCGCAGCATGCGGTCGTCAAAGCCGGCCTGCTCGGCGGCTTTCTGCATCTTGCCCATGCCCGGCAGATCGCGCTGATCCAGTCGATGACCAAAAAGGAACGTGCCAACCCTGACCTGATGGCCGCCAGTCGCAAACGCCGCGTGGCGACGGGTGCCGGAATGGAGGTGGCCGATCTGAACAAGCTTGTGAAGATGCACCGCCAGATGGCGGATATGATGAAAAAGATGGGCAAGGGCGGGATGCTCAAGCAGGCGATGAAGGGCATGATGGGCGGCAAGGGTGCCGGGTCCATGCCCGACATGGCTGGCATGGACCCGGCGAAGATGGAAGCTGCGGCCAAGGCCATGAAGGGCCAGTTGCCAGGTGGTCTGGGCGGGCTGGGTGGTTTAGGCGGTTTGAAGCTGCCGGGCGGGCTTTCCGGCTTTGGCGGCTTTGGGAAAAAGAAGTGATCGCCCCAACCCTTCATACCGAGCGCCTGACGCTGAGAATGCCGCGGCTGGCCGATTTTGAGCCGCGCGCGACTTTTGCCGCGTCTGACCGGTCGATCTTTGAAGGCGGGCCAGTTGACCGCACCACTGCCTGGCGTATATTCGCCTCGGAAACCGGGCAATGGCCGCTGATGGGCTACGGCCCGTTTTCGGTCGATGATCGCGAAACCGGGATCTATCTGGGCGAGGTTGGCATTTACCACCCCCAGGACTACCCCGAACCCGAGCTGGGCTGGTTCGTGGTGCCAGAAGCCGAGGGCAAGGGCATTGCCGCCGAAGCGGCAAGGCTGGTCATGCTTTGGGCGCGTCAAAGTTTTGGCTGGGACCGGCTGGTCAATTATATCGACCCGGCCAATGCGCGGTCGATTTTCCTTGGGCTGAAGCTGGGCGGGGTCATTGACCCGACGCTGCGCGGTGCCGATCCCACCGATGTGGTGATCCGCCATGATCTGCGGGGGCTGGCATGACACTGGCCCTTAACGTCCCGATGCTGTCCACCGGGCGGCAATTTACGAACGTCCATATGGGCGAGGAACTGCTCTACCGCCACCCCGGACCGGAGGCCCTGAGATGACCGACCTGACCACCCGCGCGGCGGAATTGCTGAAAGAGCACCGCGACAGCATCGACCGGCTGGATGCGATCTTGGTCTATACGCTGGCCGAGCGGTTCAAACAGACGCAGGCCGTGGGGCGGCTGAAGGCCGCGCACGATCTGCCGCCATCGGATCCGGCCCGCGAGGCGTTGCAGATGCAGCGGCTGGATCAGCTGGCGAAAGAGGCCGATCTGGACCCGGAGCTGGCCAAGAAATTCCTGACCTTCATCATCTCAGAAGTCATCAGGCATCACGAGAAACTACAGAAATAACACCCTTATGGTGTGTGAAATCACGCACCCTACCCTAAACCAAGGAGACTAAACCATGTCTATGAAAATCCGTCTGGCCCGTGGTGGTTCCAAGAAGCGCCCGCATTATGCCATCGTCGCGTCCGACAGCCGTATGCCGCGCGATGGCCGCTTTATCGAGAAGTTGGGCACCTACAACCCGCTTCTGGCCAAAGACAGCGAAGACCGTGTGAAGATGAACATGGAGCGGGTGCAGTACTGGCTTTCCCACGGCGCCCAGCCGACCGATCGCGTGGCACGTTTCCTGGAAGCCGCAGGTGCGACCCCGAAGACCGAGCGCAAGAACATGAAAAAAGCCGAGCCGGGTGCCAAGGCGGTGAAGCGCGTGGCCGAGCGGGCCAAGAAGGCCGAAGCGGCAACGGCCGAGTAAGGCGCGATGTTCATCGGCTTTTTCCTGCGCCGCATGGTGACGGTCCTGCTCTGTGCGGGGTCGTTCTGGCTGGGGATCAAGACTGATGCGATGTTTGCTTCCGGCGGCAGGCCCGCCGGAAGCGCCGCAGCCCCAAACCTGTGTCCCGAGGTGCCAGATGGCAACTGATCGCATCTGCGTTGGGGCCATCGCCGGCGCCTTTGGCGTGCAAGGCGAGGTGCGGCTGAAAAGCTTTTGCGCCGATCCGGCGGCGATTGCCGCTTACGCTCCGCTTTATTCCGAAGACGGCAGCCGGAGTTTTACGGTGAAGATTACCCGCAGCCTGAACGGCGCGCTGGCCGCGCGGCTTTCGGGCATTGCCACCAAAGAACAGGCGGATGCCGTGCGGGGGCTGACGCTTTACGCCGACCGTGCCAAGCTGCCCACCCTGCCGGATGATGAATTCTACCATGCCGACCTGATCGGGCTTGAGGTGCTGGACACCGGCGGCGCGGTGTTGGGCAAGGTTCAGTCGGTGCAGAACCACGGCGCGGGCGACATTCTGGAAATCTACGCACCGGGGTTGAAAACTACACTTTTATTGCCGTTCACCCATGCGGTGGTGCCAACGGTTGACCTGACGGCGGGTCGGATCATCGTCGACCCACCCGAGGAGATCGAGGGTGAGTGACGGCGAAAAACCACCCAAGTCGCACGGGCGGCTGGCGATTTCCGCAAGCGCCATGCCGCGCGAATTGATGAGCGACACGCCGCGGCTGCAAGGGGCGTGGTGCGCAAAAATCGTGACGCTGTTTCCGGAAGCGTTTCCGGGCACGCTGGGCCTGAGCCTGACCGGCAAAGCCTTGCAGGAAGGGCTTTGGGCCTTGGAAACCATCGATCTGCGAGCCTTCGGGATCGGCAAGCACCGCAATATCGACGACAATCCTGCGGGGGGCGGTGCGGGCATGGTTTTGCGGGCCGATGTCGTGGCGCGGGCTTTGGATCAGGCGGCAATCGGCACCCCCATTGATCGTGCGCGCTGGCCGGTGATTTACCTGTCACCGCGGGGAAAACCGTTTGATCAGGCCATGGCACGCAGGCTATCCGATACCGATGGCGTAACGCTGTTGTGCGGGCGCTTCGAGGGGGTCGATCAGCGGGTTCTGGATCACTACGGGGTCGAAGAAGTCAGCCTTGGCGACTTTGTCCTGACCGGCGGAGAGATTGCAGCACAGGCGCTGCTGGATGCGACGGTGCGGCTGATACCCGGCGTTCTGGGGAATGCCAGTTCTACCGAGGACGAAAGTTTTTCCTCGGGGTTGTTGGAATATCCGCAATATACTCGCCCGGTCGTCTGGGAAGGGCGCGAGATTCCCCCAGTTCTGATGTCGGGCCATCATGGCGAAATCGCCAAATGGCGCAAGGCCGAGGCAGAGATGCTGACGCGCGAGCGGCGGCCTGATCTGTGGGGCGAGTATCTGCGGCGCCGGGACAAACCGTAGGTCAGGGTTCACCCCGACTCGCGGCCTCGGCAAACGGGCCAGCGAGAAGGGGGGATTTTGGGTGGTTGGGGAAGAAAGAGTCGGGGTGAACCCCGACCTACGGCTCCCCTTGACCCACCTGCCCTTCCCCCCTATACCCCGCCCGTCCGGGGCTGATGTGAGTCCATCGGACCCTGAGTCTATTTGTGCTGTTGCGCCTGCCTTCTTCGGCAGGGTTCGGGCCAAGACGACGGACAGAAAAAACGACGACCTGATCTCTGGCGGGCTTTTTGTGCAGTGCACAGACGGGACCCGGATGAAGACCGAGAGCTCTGAGGCTGTGGCACACCTTCGCGGAATATACCGCGAGCATAGAAAGGAATTGCGATGGACATTATCGCACAACTTGAGGCCGAGCAAATTGCCGCTCTGGCCAAGAAAATCCCGGATTTCAAATCCGGGGATACGCTTCGGGTCGGCTACAAGGTCACCGAAGGCACCCGTTCGCGTGTACAGAATTACGAAGGCGTCTGCATCAGCCGCAAGGGCGGTGCGACGATCTCCGCCTCGTTCACGGTGCGCAAGATTTCCTTTGGTGAGGGCGTTGAGCGGGTCTTCCCGCTGTATTCGACCAATATCGAGGCGATCGAAGTGGTGCGCCGCGGCCGTGTGCGCCGTGCCAAGCTTTACTACCTGCGCGATCGTCGCGGCAAATCTGCCCGCATCGTCGAGGACACCAACTACAAAGCCAAAGCTGAGTAAGGAGCGGGATCATGAGAAAAGACATTCACCCCGACTACCACATGATCGCCGTCAAGATGACCGATGGCAGCGTGTTTGAGACCAAATCGACCTGGGGCAAGGCCGGCGACCAGATGTCGCTGGACATTGACCCGCTGGCGCATCCTGCCTGGACTGGCGGCAACGCCAAGCTGATGGACACCGGTGGCCGCGTGTCGAAGTTCAAGAACAAGTACGCAGGTCTGGGTTTCTGATTACTTGCGCTTTGCAAGATCAGCTATACAATATATAGTAGGGGCGCGCTGGAAACGGCGCGCCTTTTGAGTCCCTTGAGAGGGAAGCGGATGGGGACCGAACGTGGCGCATATCATCGTCGTTGGAAATGAGAAGGGCGGGTCGGGGAAATCCACGACCTGCATGCATGTGGCGACGGCGCTGGTGCGCATGGGCCACAAAGTCGGCGCCCTGGATCTGGACCTGCGGCAGCGCAGTTTCGGACGCTACATCGAAAACCGCACCGCCTACGGCCGCAAAGAAGGCCTTACGCTGCCGACGCCCGACTACCGCGACCTGCCTGACGTCGATCAAGGCGCGTTGGATCCATCCGAGAACGCCTTTGACCATCGTCTGTCAGCTGCTGTCGCCGGGCTGGAAAAGGACGCCGATTTCATCATTATCGATTGCCCCGGCTCGCATACCCGCCTGAGCCAGGTCGCCCATTCGCTGGCCGATACCCTGATCACGCCGCTGAATGACAGTTTCATTGACTTTGACCTTTTGGCCCGTATCGACCCGGACACCAGCCGCGTCACCGGCCCGTCGATCTATTCGGAAATGGTCTGGAGCGCCCGGCAACTGCGAGCGCGCGCCGGTTTGACCCCGATTGACTGGATCGTGTTGCGCAACCGCCTTGGCGCGCAGCAGATGCACAACAAGAAGAAGGTCGGCGAGGCGCTGGAACAACTGTCAAAGCGCATCGGTTTTCGGGTTTCACCGGGGTTTTCGGAGCGGGTGATCTTTCGCGAGCTGTTCCCGCGCGGGCTGACAGTGATGGATCTGCGCGATGTCGGTGTCGAGAACCTTAACCTCTCGAACGTCGCGGCCCGTCAAGAAGTGCGTGACCTGGTGAAGTCCCTGAACCTGCCCGGCGTAACGGTTACTATCTGAAGGTCAGGCGTGGCCAAGATTGCGGCGGAATAACACCGGAGCAACCTCGCGGCGCGGTTGCCGTTTTTTGCTGGCGGGTGTGGTCATCGACCGCAGCCTTTGATCAAAGACATCAGGTTCGTCGGTTTTCTGGCGTGAAAATCGGCTCAGCAGTGCGGCGATGATTTTCATGTTCAGCTCCTGTGACTTTCTTCCCTATGGTTAATATCTGCGCGGTGTCCGTGGCGTAAACATGGCGCATATGGGGCCATTTGAGGCAATTTCTGCCTGAAAATCTTGAACAGGTCGCGGTACATGCCGCTACGGAATGCCGAACCAGCCCTGACATGCCATCCGGATGGCCGCTACATTTCGTATTGTTCTTCAGGCAGATTGACGCAGTGTTGCTGATTTGGGCAAACCATTTTTACTTGTACCTGTCGGCTACCTGACTACTCTTTGCGCACCTTTCGCGACCATGACGCCCCGTCGCGATCCCATTTCAACAGGGAGGCCAGTTATGAAAAAACGGCTACTACTCTCAACCATTCTCAGCCTTGCAGTCGCCTTTCCGGCGCTGGCGGCCAACCCGCAGCCCGGCGAAGTTCTGGCGGACAACCAGACCTATACCTACCGCATGCTTGACGCGATGAAGACCATGGACCCCAGCCTGAACGCCGACACGGAAGGCCAGGATGTTCTGCGCT
>JANMDM010000317.1:0-3064 GCA_031376305.1 Pseudomonadota bacterium
GGCACCCCATGTGCCACAAGCTCCGGTTCCTATTGAACCGGGGGCAGATCGTCAATAATTTCACCTTGAGCAATATCAGGATGACGCCCGTGCCCCAGACTCTTCCCGCCTTCACTGCCCAGGATGCGCTGGTCGCCATCATGGTCACCGTTTCGGTCTCGGACGAAGCCATCCGCACTTCGGAACTCATCGCCATCGAGCGTCAGGTCAATCACCTGCCGGTCTTTGCCGGTTACGACATTGACGCTGTGAAAACCGTGGCCCAGACCGTCTATCGCCTGATGAGCGAAGATGACGGGCTCGACACGCTTTTCGCCATGGTCCGCGACGCGTTACCCGCCAAACTCTATGAGACCGCCTATGCCTTGGCCTGTGATGTGGCCGCCGCTGACGGAAAACTCGGCCAAAACGAACTGCGGCTCCTCGAAGAGGTCCGCGAGGAATTCGTGATCGACCGCCTGCACGCCGCCGCGATCGAGCGCGGGGCTCGGGCGCGCCATATGGTACTGTGATCCCTGCGACCCTGCGCCAGCCGCTTCAGGGCTTTGCATCCCAAATACACCCGCCAGTACCGCACAGAAGCTGGGGACAGAGCTGGTATATCTGCACGCCTGCACATAACCTGTGCTGGTCCGCCGAATGGATTTCCAACCCGCCCTTTGCCATCTTGCTCCACCCGATTGCCGCTCGCCCCTCACAAAGGACCAACCCATGACCACCCAATCCTCCGCCTACTCCAAGTCGCCCGCCGGATCGCAGAATGCAGATCTGGCCGCGTTGATCCTGCGCGTGACGCTTGGCGCGCTGTTCCTCGCCCACTGCGCATTAAAGGTCTTCGTCTTCACCCCCGCCGGCACGGCCGACTTTTTCCAAAGCCTCGGCCTTCCCGGCTTTCTCGCCTATATCGTCATCGCTGCCGAACTGCTTGGCGGTCTTGCCCTGATTGCGGGCTTCAAGACCCGCATCGTCTCGCTCGCGCTGATCCCCGTCCTCCTCGGCGCGATCTTCACCGTCCACCTCTCGGCTGGCTTCTTCTTCTCGAACGAAAACGGCGGCTGGGAGTTTCCGGCGTTCTGGGTGGTGGCCCTTGTGGTCCAGTCTCTCCTCGGCGACGGGCTCTATGCCCTCGGCAAACGCGGCTGAGTCGAAAATCCTTGCGTGGACAGAAAGGCCGCCGGACAGAACAGGCGGCCTTTTTCTTGCAAAATAGCAAATACCTGACCACAGTCAGACATTATGCACCCCGATTCCATCGCCCGCATCCGCCGTTTCAACCGTGCCGTCACCACCGAGGTTGGCGCGTTCGACACTTCGTTCCTTGGTCGTGGCCGGGCGCTCGGATCGGCCCGCGTCTTGTGGAGCATCGACCCCAACGGCACCGATGTCTCAGACATTCGCACGGCCCTGCGCCTCGACTCAGGGCTGATGAGCCGCCTCCTGCGCGGGCTTGAGGCCGAAGGACTTATCACTACCAAGCCCGCGACAAATGACCGCCGTCGCCGGATCGCGCGCCTCACCCCTGCCGGACTTGCCGAAAAGCAAGAGTACGACCGCCTCAACGACAACCTCGCAGCAGGGATGCTGACGCGCCTGCCCCGCAACACCGAAGCGCTGCTTGCGGCGATGGATCTCGTCGCCAACTCCCTTAACCACGACCGCATCGTGATTACGGCCAGCGACCCGGAGACACCCGAAGCAAAGGCGTGTCTCACTGCGTATTTTTCTCTGCTGACCACGCGGATCGACGGCATCTCCTCCACTCATGTCCCCGACCCCGACCCGGAAGCCCATGCCTACCGTCCGCCACGCGGTATCTTTCTTCTCGCCTGGTCCGACGGGCTGCCCGTCGCTTGTGTCGCCCTGAAGGACGTTGATGACCAGACCGGAGAAGTCAAACGCCTCTGGGTCAACGCCAGCGCGCGGGGCCTCGGCGTCGCCCGCCGCCTGATGACGGCTGTCGAGGACGCTGCGCGGGCTCTCGGCAAGACCCGCCTCCGGCTTGACACCAACAGCGCCCTGACCGAAGCCATAGCCCTTTACCGCGCCGACGGCTGGACCGATATTCCGCCGTACAGCGACCTTCCCGCCGATTGCTGGTTCGGCAAAACTCTCTGACCCCCGATTGCCCTTTTCCCCGTCCTCCCCTATCAGGCTAGACGCGATCCCAGACCGTCCGGAGGAAGAGAATGGCCAGCTATCAATACGTCTATCACATGGAAGGCGTGTCCAAAGCCTACCCCGGCGGCAAGAAATGCTTTGAAAACATCCACCTGAACTTCCTGCCAGGCGTCAAGATCGGCGTCGTCGGCGTCAACGGCTCGGGCAAATCCACCCTGCTCAGGATCATGGCTGGCATCGACAAGGATTTTCAGGGCGAAGCCTGGGCTGCCAAAGGCGCCAAAGTCGGCTACCTGCCGCAAGAACCGCAACTTGACCCGACGCTTGATGTGCGCGGCAATGTCATGCTGGGCGTGGCCGAAAAAACCGCCATCCTTGCCCGCTACAACGACCTTGCCATGAACTATTCCGATGAAACGGCGGATGAGATGGCCGCCCTCCAAGACGTCATCGACGCCAAGAACCTCTGGGACCTCGACAGCCAGATCGACGTGGCGATGGAGGCCCTGCGCTGCCCGCCCGACGACGCCCAGATCGACACCCTATCCGGCGGTGAAAAACGCCGCGTGGCGTTGTGCAAACTCCTCCTCGAAGCCCCCGAAATGCTGCTTCTCGATGAGCCCACCAACCACCTTGACGCCGAAACCATCGCCTGGCTGCAAAAGCACCTCATTGAGTATACCGGCACCATCCTGATCGTCACCCACGACCGCTATTTCCTGGACGATATCACCTCGTGGATCCTCGAGCTCGAACGCGGCCGCGGCATTCCTTACGAAGGCAACTACACCAACTGGCTGGAACAAAAGGCCAAACGCCTGGCGCAGGAATCGCGCGAGGATAAGGCCAAGCAGAAGGTGCTGGAAAAAGAACTCGAATGGATCCGCGCCGGGGCCAAGGCCCGTCAGGCCAAGCAAAAGGCCCGGATCAGCGCTTATGACAAACT
>JANMDM010000333.1:0-12078 GCA_031376305.1 Pseudomonadota bacterium
GGGTTGGCACGTTCCTTTTTGGTCATCGACTGGATCAGCGCGATCTGGCGGCGCAGCATGCGGTCGTCAAAGCCGGCCTGCTCGGCGGCTTTCTGCATCTTGCCCATGCCCGGCATCATGCCCATCAGGCCCTGCATGCCGCCCATTTTCAGCATCTGCTCAAGCTGCCCCTTCAGGTCGTTCATGTTGAACAGACCCTTCTGGAACCGCTTCATCATCCGCTCGGCTTCTGCCAGCTCGATGGTTTCCTGCGCCTTCTCGACCAGCGCGACGATATCGCCCATGCCCAGAATGCGGCCCGCCACGCGCTCTGCCTCGAAGGTCTCCAGCGCGTCCATCTTTTCGCCTAGGCCGACGAAACGGATCGGCCTGCCGGTCACCGCGCGCATTGACAAAGCCGCACCACCGCGCCCGTCGCCGTCCATCCGGGTCAGCACAACGCCGGTGATCCCGACCTTGGCCTCGAACTCGGTGGCGACGTTCACCGCGTCCTGCCCGGTCAGGCCATCAACGACCAGCAGCGTCTCGCGCGGGTTGACCGCATCGCGGACCGCTTGCACCTCGGCCATCAGCGCTTCGTCGATATGCAAACGCCCGGCGGTGTCAAGCATATAGACATCGTAGCCGCCCAGCGTCGCCTGTTGCTTGGCGCGCCGCGCGATCTGTACCGCCGTCTCGCCCCTGACGATCGGCAGGGTGTCAACGCCGATCTGCGCGCCCAGTATCTGCAACTGCTCCATCGCCGCCGGACGGTTGGTGTCCAAAGACGCCATCAGCACCCGCTTGCCGTTCTTTTCCATCAGCCGCTTGGCCAGCTTCGCCGTGGTGGTGGTCTTGCCCGAGCCTTGCAGACCCACCATCAGCACCGGCGACGGCGGATTGTCGATCTTCAAGGCCTCGGGCGCATCGTCGCCCGCCAGCACCCGGATCAGCTCGTCATGGACGATCTTGACGACCTGCTGGCCGGGCGTCACCGACCGCGTCACCGCCTGACCTGTGGCTTTCGCCTCGACCGCCTTGATGAAATCGCGCGCCACCGCCAACGAAACGTCGGCCTCAAGCAACGCCACCCGCACTTCACGCAGCGCCGTGGCCACATCGGCGTCCGAAAGGGCGCCCTGCTTCGTCAGCCGGTCGAAGACGCCGCCAAGGCGTTCAGACAGGTTCTCGAACATCCAGCGGTCCTCCAAGACCCATTGCGACATGCCGGGCACAGGTTCCGGCGGCTACGACACCAAGACCGGGGGCGCATAGCGCCTTGGCACCCGTGGGCGCAACGCGCTGACGGATGTCGATCCCTGCCAATGGCATCAGGACCGGAAGCTTTGAACTTCCGGGAATTCTGCGCGGCATTAGCCCCTTGTGCGGGGCCTGTCAACCTGTCGCGCGGGCACCGGCCAGCGGCGCGACACCGCTCGCGACAGCGCCACGATGGCCAGCCCAACACCCAGCACGGTGACGGATAGCCCTGCCGCGTTGATCAGCGCCCTGCGATAGCCAAGGGCCGATACGTCGATGAAGTAATAGGCATACCAGCCATCCGCCGCGCCGCGGATCAGCGCGTAAACGAGATAGCCGATAGGGTAGGTCATCCACCAAAACGGGTCGCGCAAGGTCAGACCGTGTTTCGGCACGAATGCGATCCAGAACAGCACGGTCATCGACGGGATGACATAATGCAACACGCGATCCGTCACCCAGAAGGCCCAGGCCAAGTCGGACGCAAGATCGCTCAGCAGCAGATGATAGACCAGGCCGACGATGGCAATTGCGAATGTCACGCCGGACAGGAACGCGGGGCTGGGGTCCGCACCGCCCGGCCAGCGGTCGGCCGCCACCGCCGTCATGGTGGCGGCGACCGCCATGTTGGTCAGGATGGTAAAATAACCGACATAGCGCCAGACGGCGTCCAGCAGGCTTCCACCCTGACCTTCAATAAGCCCGATGGTGAGGAAAAGCTGCAATCCGAGGGCCATCCAGCCAACGGCCGCGATCAGGAACGCGATCTTGCGGGCCAGATCGGAAAGGGCGTTGTCGGAAAGGGCGTTCGGATTCGGCATCAGGGCCATCGCTGAATGACAGGCGCCAGCAAATAGGGCGCCACAGGCACGTGCCTGTCAAGGCGGACACGCAAAGCGCCGGGGCCGCCCGCAGCGGGCGGCCCCGGAACCGCCGGTGTCAGGCTGCCAGCTTCTCGATCTGATCTTCGGCTCGGGCAATGGCCGCAGCTTCATTTGCCGCCACGCCTTCGGCGGCAACGAACTGCACGTCGGTAATGCCGATGAAGCCCAGAACCTGACGCAGATAGGTCGAAGCGAAGTCATAGCCCGAGCCCATCGGCACGCCACCCGAGGCATAAGCGACATAGACTTTCGTATCGCTCAAAAGGCCTTTCGGGCCGGTTTCCGTATATTGGAAGGTTTCCCCCACCCGGCAGATCTGGTCAATCCAGGCCTTCAGCGGGCCGGTGACGCCGAAATTGTAGATCGGCATGCCGATGACGATCACATCCGCGGCGCGCAACTCGCTGATCAGCGTGTCCGACAAGGCCAGAGCGGCGTTCTGGTCGGCGTTGCGATCCGCTGCAGGGGTATAGGCGGCGCCGACCCAACTGCCATCAATCAGCGGAATGCCTTGCGCGTTGCGCTCGGTGATGATGGCGCCTGTACTGGCCCCTGAAAGCTTCTCGACCAGCTTATCGGTCAGTTTGCGGGTGACAGAGGCGCCGCCCTTGATTGAGCTTTCGATGCGGAGGATATTGGTCATATTGGCAATCCTTGTTGCGTGTGATGCACAACCACATAGGCATTGCGAAACTCTAATAAAACGCACATACCGCACCGAACCTGTTCTTGGATGCACAATAGATGAGCTTTGAAAACTGGGATGAAATCCGCACCGCCTATCAGGTGGCCCGCATTGGCACCGTCTCAGGGGCGGCCGAAGTGCTGGGGGTTCACCACGCCACGGTGATCCGCCACATCGACGCGCTGGAAGCCCGCCTGGGTGCCAAGCTGTTTCATCGGCACGCGCGCGGCTATGCCGCCACCGAAGCTGGTCAGGAACTGTTCAAAGTTGCGCAAACCACCGATGATAAGTTCTCGCAGCTTGCAGCGCGCATTGCCGGTGCCGGATCGCAGATCGACGGCGAACTGGTGGTGACCTCGCTGCCCGGCCTGTCACCGCTGGTAACGCCGACGCTGATCCAGCTTGGCCGCGATCACCCCGACCTGAAGCTGCGCTACCTCACCGACGCGCGCGTGTTCCGGCTTGAGTATGGCGAGGCGCATGTGGCGATCCGTGCCGGCGACCGCCCGCAAGACCCCGATTACGTCGTGCAAGCCCTGACCAATCACCGCGTAGCACTTTACGCATCGCGCGACTACATCCGCACCCACGGCCATCCGCAGACTGAGGCCGACCTGGCAGGGCACCGCTTCGTCGGCCCGGAAAGCACCGGCTCGCGCGCGCCGTTCAACCGCTGGCTCGCATCGGCTATCGGACCCGACCAGGTGATGTTTCGCAGCAATGATCTTGATGCCATCGCCGATGCGATACTCGGCGGCGCCGGGATCGGGTTCTTGCCTGTGATCGGCTCAAAAGATCGTGCCGATCTGGTCGAGGTTATGTCGGCCCGCCCGGAATGGGATGTTCCGCTGTGGCTGGTCACCCATGTCGATCTGCACCGCACTCCCAAAGTTCAGGCCATCCTCGCGGCGCTGAAACAAAGTGCGCGCCTGTGTACGGCAGGCTGAACGCAGTGTCGCAATCTGCCCGTGGCCATCTGGCGATGCTGGTGTTTTCAGCGCTGATTGCCGGGTCGTTCTCGCTGGGCGGGCTGATGGCCAACCTGATATCGCCCACCGCCTTCTCGGCCCTGCGCTTCCTTCTGGCGGCGGGCTTTGTCGGCACGGCGGCTTTCGCCACCGGTTCCTTCCGTGCCAGCGCCTTTCAATCCCCCTGGCGCTATCTTGCCCTTGGCCTGTGCCTCTCAGCTTATTTCGTCCTGATGTTCGAAGGGCTGAAAACCGCGTCCCCCGTCGCCACCGCCGCCGTCTTCACCCTGACGCCGCTGCTGTCTGCGGGTTTCGGCTGGCTGCTCTTGCGCCAGATCACCACCCCCCGCATTGCCGCCGCCCTCGCCATCGGCGGCGCCGGGGCGATCTGGGTCATTTTCCGCGCCGATATCGCCGCCCTTTTGCGGTTTGAGGTGGGGCAGGGCGAGATCACCTATTTCTGGGGCTGCATCGCCCACGCCCTCTACACGCCCTTGGTCCGCAAACTGAACCGCGGCGAAAGCCCGCTGGTGTTTTCCTTCGGGGTGCTGGTGACCGGCTTTCTGCTCCTGACCCTCTGGGGCTGGGGCGACATCCGCGCCACCGGCTGGAGCACCCTTCCCGCCATCGTCTGGATCACCCTCCTCTACACCGCCCTCTTCGCCAGCGCCGTAACCTTCGTGCTGCTGCAATACGCAGCGCTGCGGCTGCCCGCCTCGAAGGTCATGGCCTATACCTACCTGACCCCCGCCTGGGTGATCCTGTGGGAGATCGCCTTGGGCAATCCCGCGCCCAGCGGGCTGGTACTGATCGGGGTGGCGGCGACGGTGGTGGCGCTGGGGATGCTGGTGCGGGAGTGAGGGGAGCCTTCGACCGCCTTGCGGGACGGAGCGGTCGTTTGGTCAAGACCTACCGAGTGAAGCGGCAGAGCCAAGGATCGCGCTCGACCTGTTCCCGGCAAACATGACTAGGTTGGCGACTGTTCCAGATAACTCACCATGTTGGCCAGCGATCCGTTGTTGCCTGACCGGGTGTTTTCGATCATCGCGTCCCCGACAAATGATGTCACCTGCACTGTGATTTTCACACGGGTGCCTTGACCTTCGTCAAAGAGTTCTAGCGTGTTGACGTTTGCACAGAGAAGGTTGGTGCCTTCATGCACTGTATCGGTCGTCACAATGCACTGACCCTGCGCAATGTGGACATAGGTGGATTCCACACGAAAGCGCGGGTCGTGTTTGGCTCCGCAACGGGCCACATCACGCCCACCGACGCGAAAATCTGTCTCGTCGTATATGAAGACAGCAGTGTCTGAAGGTGCGGCCCATCGGACCCGTTCGTCCGCGTCTGCGTAGGCAGCAAAGACACGTGCGGTCGGCACTTTGATGGTTCGCTCTACAACGACGGTTCCGTGATTTACCAGTTTTTGGGTCATCCAGACACCTCCATAGTGGTTGCAACTTGCAGACAGTTGAGCGCTATCGCAACTGATGCTATAATGCAAGCAGTCAAGCGAGAGGCGCAAGAATTGGCCAGACCTTCAAGATCGGGTTGTCCGATAAATCTGACGCTGGAGGTGCTTGGCGACAGCTGGAGCCTGATTGTTGTCCGTGACATCATGTTCGGGGGTCGGCGTCATTATCGCGACCTTCTGAACAACTCCGAAGAGGGGATTGCGTCGAACATTCTGGCAGACCGGCTAAAGAAGTTGGCCGTTGCAGGGCTGCTGACCAAAGACAACGATCCCGCGCACAAACAGAAGACGATCTACAGCCTAACCGAACCGGCAATCCAGTTGTTGCAGATGCTTGCCATCATGGGGGCGTGGGGAGTGCGACATACGCCTGCCTCACGAGAACTGTCGGTGCGCGCAATTCTGCTTGAAGAAGGCGGCCCGCCGACGTGGTCCATCTTCATGGACGAACTGCGGCACATTCATCTTGGGGCCACGAAGCCTGAGCGATCAATCATTCGGGAGCTGACTGCTGCATATGATGCCGCGATGGCGGAATGACCGCAAAGGGCTCGAAGCGGCCGTTTATCTCCAAGATGTCACCTCGCTTGCTCCTCCCCCACCTCCCCCTCCAAAAACCGCTCGAACGCGTCCAGATCCACCGCCTCGAACAATCCAAACCCCTGAATCCACACCGTCGCCGCCCGCATGGCGTCGGGGTCAAGCTTGCACCAGATCACCCGGCCGCGGCGTTCCTGGGTGATCAGCCCCGCTTCGGCCAGCACCCTCAGGTGTTTCGATATCGCCGCCAGCGACATCGCGAAGGGCTCCGCCACGTCGGTTACCGCCATGTCGTCTTCCAAGAGCATGGTCAGGATGCCGCGCCGCGTCGGGTCCGACAGGGCGGCGAAGATGGCGTCAAGGCGGTTCGGGGCAGGGTGGCTCATTGGGTGGTTTTCGCTGCACCCCGACCAATCGTCAACCAAAAGGTTGAATATGGCCCGCCCCGCGATCCGGCCTTCCGGCGCCGGCCGGGGGTTAAGAAGTGGTTAATGGCGTCACATCAAGTCATTGATTAATAACGATTATAGCCGCTGTCCGAATTCGGACAGGCCCCATTGACTCCAAAGCGGCTCGCCAGTAGCTATCGGGCAACTTTCCACTCTGGGAATGTTGGGGCTTGGGTGATGCAAGAAGGTCCGGATCCGGTACGGCTGAAAAAGCTGGAAGAACGGATCGACGCCGTCAAGCAAACCCATGCGCCCAAACCCCCGGTCGAGGAACATTACAGCGCCGCAAGCCAGGGCTGGCGGATGGTGATCGAGCTGGTGGCCGGGTTGGTGATCGGTTTTGGCATCGGATACGGGTTGGACTGGGTTTTCGGAACCCTGCCGGTCTTTCTGGTGATCTTTATACTTCTGGGCTTTGTGGCCGGCGTGAAAACAATGCTTCGCACCGCCACCGAGATACAGGCGAAAAACGTGGCGGCAGGTATTGGCATTGCGATGCCGGACGATGACGACGAAAGGGAATAGACGTGGCAGGCGAAGCACAAAGTGAAGGTCTTGCGTTCCACCCGATGGAGCAGTTCAAGGTTCATGCCTTGTTCGGCGAAGGCCCGATCCAGTGGTACACGCTCACTAACGTCACTTTGTGGATGGTTATCACTGTCCTGGCGGTGATCCTGTTTTTCCTTGTCGGCACCCGCAAGCGGTCGGTCATCCCCTCGCGCCTTCAATCGGTGGCCGAGCTTGGCTACGGCTTCGTCCACAAGATGATCGAGGATGTGGCCGGACATGACGGGGTGAAATACTTCCCCTATGTCTTCACGCTGTTTTGCTTCATCGTCTTTTCGAACTTCCTTGGCCTGATCCCCGGCGCCTTCACCACCACCTCGCATATCGCCGTTACTGCGGTTCTGGCGATGATGGTTTTCCTATTCGTCACCATCCTCGGGTTCGTCAAGAACGGCACACATTTCCTCGGGCTGTTCTGGGTCTCGTCCGCGCCTCTGGCACTGCGGCCGGTCCTGGCGCTGATCGAGCTGATTTCCTACTTCGTGCGGCCGGTCAGCCACTCGATCCGACTTGCCGGCAACATGATGGCCGGCCACGCGGTGATCAAGGTTTTCGCAGCTTTCGCGCCGCTGATCCTGATGTCGGGCATTGGCATCGTGGTGACGCCGCTGTCGATCCTGGCCATCACTGCGATGTATGGCCTCGAAATTCTGGTGTGCTTCATCCAGGCCTACGTTTTTACCATCCTGACCTGTGTGTACCTCAAGGATGCGCTGCATCCGGGCCACTAAGGTCGGTCTCATCTATAGGCAATTCAAACTGTAAGGAGTGAAGAACATGGAAGGCGATATCGTTCAAATGGGTGCGTACATCGGCGCTGGTCTGGCCTGCATGGGCATGGGCGGGGCAGCTGTTGGTGTGGGCAACGTGGCCGGCAACTTCCTGTCGGGCGCCTTGCGCAACCCGTCGGCAGCCGCTGGCCAGACCGCGACGCTGTTCATTGGCATCGCATTCGCGGAAGCGCTGGGGATCTTCTCGTTCCTCGTGGCCCTTCTGCTGATGTTCGCAGTCTGATCCCGACGAACCATCCTTGACGCGCGGATGGGCGCAATTCGCGCCCGTCCGTGAAGTAATCAGGGTTCCAGGGGGACAACATGGCGAACACCACCCAAACGCTGACGACCACGGCGGAAGCGGTTGTTGATCAGACCACAGAAGTGGCCGGTCATGCGGCTGAATCCGCAGGCATGCCGCAGCTGGACTTTGCGACCTTCCCGAACCAGATTTTCTGGCTCGCGGTGGCGCTTGTCGTTATCTATATCGTCCTGTCGCGCGTGGCCTTGCCGCGGATCGGCGGGGTATTGGCGGATCGCCAAGGGCGCATCACCGGCGATATCGCCGCTGCCGAGGCGTTGAAGGCCAAAGCCGTGGAAGCCGAGAAAGCCTATAATCAGGCCTTAATCGACGCACGGACCGAAGCTGGCAAGATCGTTGCCGCGGCCCGTACCGACATTCAGAAAGATCTGGATGTTGCTATATCAAAAGCCGACGCTGAGATTTCCGCCAAAACCGCGGAATCGTCGAAGCGGATCGACGAGATACGCGCCGGGGCGGTCGCCAGCGTCACCGAAGTGGCAAAGGACACTGCCGCAGCGATTGTTGCGGCACTGGGCGGCAAGGCGGATGCTAAAACTGTGGCAGCGGCTGTTAATGCCCGTTTGAAAGGCTGAGACGATGAAAATACTGTCTTTTGCCCTGATGCTGGCAGCATCCCCGGCGCTGGCGGAGAGCGAGCCTTTCTTCACCCTGCGTTCGACCGAATTTGTCGTCACGCTGTCGTTCTTGCTGTTCATCGCGGTGCTGGTGTATTTCAAGGTGCCCGCGCTGCTGGGCGGTCTTCTTGATAAGCGCGCGGCGGGTATCAAGTCTGACCTTGATGAAGCGCGGGCCTTGCACGACGAAGCGCGGGTTTTGCTGGCGTCTTATGACCGCAAGCACAAAGAAGTGCAGGAGCAGGCCGCCCTGATCGTCGCTTCCGCCAAACGCGACGCGCTGGCAGCGGCGGATCAGGCCAAGCTTGATCTGAAGGCCTCCATTGCCCGTCGCCTGCAATCGGCGCAGGACCAGATCGCGTCGGCTGAAGCGGCGGCAGTTCGGGCCATCCGTGACCAGGCGGTGACTGTGGCGGTGGCGGCTGCCGGCGATCTGATCGCCAAGCAAATGTCGGCGGCGGAAAAGGCCAAGCTGATTGATGCGGCCATCGGGGACGTGGAAGCCAAGCTGCACTAAGCCGTTAGAAAGACTTAAAAAAAGCCCCGGCTAAGTCGCCGGGGCTTTGCTTTGTGACCTGATCGGTCAGCCGCAGCAGTCGGTGCCAGACTGTTGCGGCGGGCAGCGGACGCTGCCGTACGAACAAAAGACGCAGCAATCGCCGGGGCGGGGCCGCAACACGGTGTGGCATGACTGGCATTCATAGAACCACTGACAGGCATCTACCGGCATTTTTTCAGTCGTGGCATAGCCGCAAGCCGGGCAGGTGATCACGGATTGCAAGGTAACGGGCATGGTCAGCCTCACATGATCCCGATCAGATAGTCATTCAGCTGGGTTTCATTGAGGAGAACCAGCCAGGCAATGGCGCTCAGACCGGTTCCAAAACCGAGAATCCGTCCGTTCCGCCGCAAGGTTCCGCCTTGAAACGCCGCCGTCCAGGCGCCAATGAGAATAAGCGATGCGGCGGCCGCGACATAATAGCCGAATGCGGCGAGTTTGGCGAAGACCGCAATCCAGCTTCCCCCCACACCGAACAGGATCAGGAGGGTCGGCAGGATGCAACATGCCGATATACCGAGCGAAGATAGGGCACCGGCCAAGCTGATACGGGGCAGGTTCGGGGGCATAACGCTCCTTTCGATAGGAGACCGGGCATCCCGGCTTTCATTTCGCAACGGAAGGATACATCCTGTAGCCGCTACAGGAGCAAGGAGGCGTTGATCACATGCACGCGATTGGTGAGGCATCCCGGCGCAGCGGTGTCGGGATCGAGACGATCCGGTACTACGAACGCGCGGGCATCGTCGGCAGGCCGGGACGCAGTCCGGCAGGACGCCGCCTTTACTCCGACGCCGAAATCGGCCGGTTGCGGTTCGTCAGGAAAGGCCGCGACCTGGGCTTTCCGATCGCCGACGTCCGTGCACTGGTTGCATTGGCCGGGGGCGGCGGTGTTTCCTGCACCATCGCCGCAGGGATTGGAGCCGCGCATCTGTTGGCGGTGCGGCAAAAGATCGATGAACTGGAGCGGCTTCGGGGCGCACTGGAAGGTTTGATCGAAAGTTGCGGCAGCGATCACAACACCTGCCCGCTACTTGCGGCGCTGGTCGCGGGCTGACACTCCCTGCGGGCTCTCAGCGATCCCGTTCACTTTCCTGGGCAAAGCGCAGGCGTGCAATCGCCTCGTGCCGGTCGGCGCGGCGCAGATCTGTCAACGCCTGTAGGACAAAATTCATATGTGCCTCGACAGCCGCGCGGGCCGCCACCGGGTCGCGCGACAGGATCGCGTCGCGGATCGCCCGGTGCTGATCCAGCAAAATGTCGCGGGTCTGCCGCTGCCGGAAGATTGCCTGGCGGTTATAGAAAACCCCTTCGCGCAAGAGATCGAACATCGACCGCATCATATGCAGCATGATGACGTTATGGCTGGCCTCGATGATTGCCATATGAAATTCAGCATCAAGTTGTGCCTCGTCGGACGGATCGCGTTTGGAATGCGCGGCCTCCATCTTACAAAATACGCTGTCGATGACCGAAAAATCGGTGTCGGATCCTAGCCTTGCAGCCCGTTCGGCGGCCAACCCCTCCATGTCACGGCGAAAGGAAACATAGTCGGTGACAGCATCCTCATGCGCTGAAAACAGTCGGATCAGCGCCGGTGAAAAAGCCGAGCCAAGCACATCGGCCACATAGATCCCGGATCCGGCGCGCGTCACCAAAAGCCCGGACGCTTCCAACTCGGCCACCGCCTCGCGCAGCGAGGGGCGCGACACGCCCATGCGTTCGGCAAGCTCACGCTCGGAGGGCAGACGCTCGGCAGGGCGCAAGATACCTTGCAAAATCAGCCGTTCGATCTGGTGGACGACCGATTGCGACAGTTTTTCAGCGTCAATTTTTTGAAATGGCATGAGCGGCTCCGAATTGGTCAGAAACTATGACCGCCGCATGTCAATGGCAACAAAAAAGGCCGGGCGTTGGCCCGGCCTTTGCTGCGAATGTCGGTAAGTTTACGAATTCGGGATGATAACGATTTCCACGCGGCGGTTCTGCGCCTTGCCTGCCGGGGTAAGGTTCGACGCGATCGGCATGTCTTCCCCACGACCGTAAGGCACGATCCGACCGCCGCTGACGCCTGCATTGCGCAAGACTGCGGCGACAGCCGTCGCGCGGCGCTGCGACAGATCCTGATTATAGGCGGCAGCGCCGGTGTTGTCGGTGTGGCCGATGACCTCAACCCTGGTTCCAGGATAGCGGTTCAGGCTGTCGGCAACGGTATAAAGGTCGTTCATGATACCGGGCTGCACCGCAGCGCTATCGACCGGGAACAAGATCCCTTCGGGCAAGATCACCCGCAGCTGATTGCCTTCGTTGACAATGCGCACTCCGTTGGTTGTGATGTCGCGCTGAAGCTCGGCTGCCTGCTTGTCAAGGATATTGCCAACGACCGCCCCGCCCAGCTCGCCGACGACAGCGCCGCCGATGGCATGTTCAAGTTTATTGTCATTGTCATCTGCGGTTAGCGCGCCCAAAAGCGCACCAGCGCCAGCACCGAACAGAGCGCCGTTGCGGGTGCGCTGGTTAGGATCGTTCGGATTAAAGTTTTGCGGCGGCACACAGGCGCTTAACGCAAGTGTGCTGACCGCGGCAAGAAGAAGCGGAACGCGGATATTCATGTCTGCTAACCCTCAATTATGCCCGCTTTTCGGGCTCTGCGCTGGTTATAGCAAATAGCAAAATATTGCGCACATGGGCAGGGGAATTTCAGCGGGTTTCCGCGCATTTCCCTCATGCCGCTTCCGAGGATCCGTCGGCGCGCGCCGCTTCCCAAGCCAGCATTGCCCGCTTGATCGGCAAGCCCCAGTGATAGCCACCCAGCCCGCCAGACTTTCGCAGTGCGCGGTGGCAGGGGATCAGCCAACTGACGGGATTGCGCCCGACGGCAGTGCCCACGGCGCGCACGGCTTTGGGATGGCCGACAACGCGGGCGATTTCAGAATAGGTCGTGACTTGTCCCGTTGGGATCGACAAGAGCGCTTCCCAGACCTTGATCTGGAAAGGCGCG
>JANMDM010000396.1:0-10437 GCA_031376305.1 Pseudomonadota bacterium
TGACCCACTGCCAAGCCGCGTGCTGTGCACCAGCACGGCAAGAACGATTGTGTGCGTCAGATAAATCGGCATCGAGATACCCGACATCCAGCGTGACCGGTGGCTGGTTGGCCCCGCAAAGGTGACTGCGTAAACCGCAAGCGGCACGCCCAGACCCAATTGGAATGCCGCCGCGTAACCCAGCCATTCCAACAGGCCCGCGCAGCAGATCGAAGCGGCAATAACCGTCAGCGCCCATTCTTTTCTGTCCGGGCGCGCCGCCAGCGCCAGCGCAAAAAACACCGACGGTAAATACGCGCCAAAGACCTCAAGCCCGTTTGGCAATGCCAGAGAGCTCCAGAACGGCATCCACACCACCGTCCCGACAGATGCCAGACCAAGGCTGGACACAGGCCCCGGACGGCTGTCGGTTATCCGGGTGCCAAGCTCAATAACCATCGTCAGGCCAAACGCGAATGGCAGGAACCACAGCTGCGCAAACGTTCCCTGCGGCGGGAACCAGGCTTTCAGGTCGGTGTCTATGGGCATGCCTTTGTTCAAAGCATCGGCGGCAATCAAAAACACCGACAGCGCCGCCCAAAATACAAATGGCTTAAGCAGCCGGGACGCGCGGGCTGAGGTTACTTCCGCCAGTGATCGCGCCCGCGGGTTGCGCGCGCAAAAATAGGTCAGGAACAGCGTGAATATGGCCATTGCCACCGCCACCATTTGCGGGCCGATCACCCGCGCATGAAAGCACACGATCACAATCGCACTGGCGAACCGCAACGTATCAACCAATCCGTTTCGTCTTGGCTCCATGCAGTCTACCCGCTGGGTCTGGGGATACGGCCGGCATTTCTTAAGAAAGGCCGCAGCAATTCTTCGGGCTGGGGGCGCAAGGCTTTGGCCACACCAGCGTCACGCTGATCAAGGCTTACGTTTTCGCGCACTGTCTACCACCACTGGAGGTAATTTGAAACAAGGACGCTTCACCGCAAAACGCCACGCCGGGGAATTCCGCCCACCCCAGGCGACCGCCGGGCGCTTTGGGCAGGACCTCAGGGCTGCGCGGGCTCAGACATCGGGGCCGAAGAAGGCGCGGGCGCGGTGTTTCACATAGTCCCAGACCCGCGGCGCGCCGCGCGCGACCTTGTGGCCGACGCGGCTTTCCAGTTGCGCGAAGGTGACGTTGTAATCCGTCCAGCTGCCGCCACCGCTGGCGATATTGTGCAAAACCGGCTGCACCCGGTCGAGCGATTTGGCAAAGATGGCGTCCGGGGTCGCGGCGGCCTCGAACTCCTCCCAGAGCGCGCGCAGATCCGTGGCAAGGTCGGCGGGCAAAAGGCCGAAGATACGGTCGGCGGCGGCGGCCTCGACGGCGGCTTGCGCCAGCGGATCGTGATCCCCGTGAATCGGCGTGTCGCCCGCGTCAATTTCCACAAGGTCGTGCAGGATCAGCATTTTGATCACCCGGTCGATGGCAACGCCGGGGGCGGCGTGATCGGCCAGAACCAGCGCGTAAAGGGTGAGGTGCCAGCTGTGTTCGCCGGAGTTTTCGCGCCGCGACCCATCGGCAAGCGTCGTGGCGCGCAGCACCTGCTTCAGGCGGTCCGCCTCCATCAGAAAGGCGAATTGCGCGTCCAGACGCGCGGTGGCCTCTGACAAAGCCCCGCTCAATGCCCGGCAGAATCCGGCGGCGCCTGCGGTGGCGCCACCCCGTCCCGCAAGGCCTTCAACGTCGCTTCCAGAAACTTGCGGCCGCGCACCGAGGCCATCCGCACCCGCATGGCGGTCAGGTAAGCCTCTTCCAGCGTCGGGGACGAGGCGCCGACGACCTTGGCAACTTCGTAAAAGAACCGGTCGTCGTTCTTTTCCGCCATGATCTCCAGGGTTTCGCGGGCCAGATCATCGGCCAGATCTTCAACCACTCCCATGCGTGCCTACCTTGACACTTCGCCAAGACGGCGGCGGACGTAGTCCTGAACAAGACCGATCATCGGGTTCATCTGGTCTTCTTCATTCTCAAAGAAATGTCCGGCCCCTTCGATCTTCTCGTGGGTGACGGTGATGCCTTTCTGGTCACGCAACTTGCCGACCAGGGTTGCGGTGTCTTTCGGCGGTGCCACGCGGTCGGCGGTGCCGTTGATGATCAGCCCCGAGGACGGGCAGGGGGCGAGGAACGAGAAATCATACATGTTGGCGGGCGGCGACACCGAGATGAAGCCGGTGATTTCCGGGCGGCGCATCAGGAGCTGCATGCCGATCCAGGCCCCGAAGGAGAAGCCCGCGACCCAGCAATGCTTGGAATTGGGGTTCATCGCCTGCAGGTAATCCAGGGCCGAGGCGGCGTCGCTGAGTTCGCCGATGCCCTGATCATACTCGCCCTGACTGCGCCCGACGCCGCGGAAGTTGAAGCGCAGGACGGTGAAGCCAAGCTCGTAGAAGGCATAGTGCAATCGGTGCACGACACGATTGTTCATCGTCCCGCCAAACTGCGGATGCGGATGCAAGACGATGGCGATCGGGGCGTCGGGGGCCTTTTGCGGGTGGTAGCGGCCTTCGATGCGGCCATCAGGGCCGGGGAATATGACTTCTGGCATGGCCTCGTTTTGACTTCTCTCTCAGGGCAGGCAGGGCGGCAAGGTGACAAAAGCCATTCTTGACGATTTTGCTCAAGTTCCCTAGAATTGTTCTAAATACCGGTTGCGCCGGTCTTGCCGGGTGGGTTGCAGTTAAGCGGCCCTTTGTCCGGCGTCAATGATTTTGCGGAGGTTGCCGATGAAACTGTCGACCAAAGGCCGTTATGCGATGGTGGCGCTGACCGATCTGGCGACAGCGGGGCCAGAGGTGCTGACCTCGCTGGCGGCGATATCGAAGCGGCAGGACATTTCCTTGCCCTATCTGGAGCAGCTGTTCGTAAAGCTGCGCCGCTCCGGTCTGGTCGAATCGGCGCGGGGGCCGGGGGGCGGCTACCGTTTGGCGCGGCCGCCGGTCGAGATCCGGGTGAGCGAGGTGCTGGAAGCGGTCGATGAGACGGTGAGCGCGCTGCATACCGGGGCGGGGGCGCATGGCGGCGTGTCGGGCAGCCGGGCGCAGTCGATGACCAACCGCTTGTGGGAGGGCTTGTCGGCGCAGGTCTATGTGTTTTTGCACCAGACGCTTTTGTCGGATGTGATCGGCAATGGGCTGAAGCCCTGTCCGGCGGTGCCGGCATTGTTCATGTTGGTGGACGAATGAGGACGCGGGATCCAATGGCGGCGCCTGCGGCGCCACGGCTTTTGTCTCGCCCTCCCCGATCAGATCGGGGAGCGGCTCGGGCGGGCCTCCGGCGGGGATATTTGGGCATAGGTTATTGGGCAGGGGAGGGGCGCGGGTGAGCGGACGGGTCTACCTTGACTGGAACGCCACGGCACCGCTCAGGGCGGAGGCGCGGGCGGCGATGAGCGCGGCGCTCGATGTGGTTGGCAATCCGTCGAGTGTGCATGCCGAGGGGCGTGCCGCAAAAGCCATTGTCGAGCGGGCGCGCGAAGAGATGGCGGCGGCGGTGGGCTGCCATGCGGCGGAGGTGATCTTTACCTCGGGGGCGACCGAGGCGGCGGCGGTGCTGGCGGGGGCGGCGGTGCGGGTCGCGCCGACGGCGCATGACTGCCTTCTGGTCCATGAGTGCTGCGCTGGGGCGGCGGATGTCTTCGCCATGGGGCTTGCCAATGGCGAGACCGGGGTGATCAGTGAGGTGCCGGAAAGAACCGCGGGGCGGCTGATGCTGGATGTGGTGCAGGCGGTGGGCCGGGTGCCCTTTGCCTTTGGCTGGTCGGGGGCGGATTTTGCCATTCTGTCGGCGCATAAGCTCGGCGGGCCAAAGGGCATCGGGGCGTTGATCCTGCGCGACGGGGTTGAGGTGGCGCCCTTGCTTTTAGGCGGCGGCCAGGAAAAAGGCCGGCGCTCGGGCACCGAGAATGTCGCGGCAATTGCCGGATTTGGGGCGGCGGCAAAGGCGGCGCAGTGCGATCTTGACAGCGGCGTCTGGACGCAGGTTGCGGCACTGCGGGATGCCCTTGAAGCGCAATTGCTCGACGCCGCACCGGGGGTGGTGATTGCCGGGTCGGCGGGGCCGCGCCTGCCCAATACATCGTGCATTGTCAGCCCCGGCTGGAAGGGCGAGACTCAGGTGATGCAGATGGATCTGGCCGGATTTGCGGTTTCGGCCGGATCGGCCTGTTCCAGCGGCAAGGTGCGGGCAAGCCGGGTGCTGAAAGCGATGGGGTTTGATGATCTGGCGGCGGGATCGGCGATCCGGGTATCGCTGGGGGCTACGACGACCGAAGCTGAGGTGTGGCGGTTTGCGGAGTGCTGGCTGCGGCATCACCAGAAATTCCGCGCAAGGGCTGCATGATGATTGTTGCGCAAGATATTGACAAAGAACGGAAAGAACTGATGGCTTTGGATCGAGATCAGACGGTTGCCCTTGAGGTGCGCGACGGCGTTGACCGCGAGACGGTTGAGACGGTGCAGAACATGGGCGCCTATAAATACGGCTGGAACACCGAGATAGAGATGGACTACGCGCCCCTGGGCGTGAATGAGGACATCGTCCGCTTGATTTCCGGCAAGAATGGCGAGCCGGAGTGGATGACCGACTGGCGCCTGGCGGCCTTTCGCCGCTGGCAGGGGTTGGAGGAGCCGCGCTGGGCGATGCTGCGCTATCCGAAAATCGACTATCAGTCGCAGTATTATTACGCCAAACCCAAAAGCATGGGCGATAAGCCGCAGTCTTTGGAGGATGTCGACCCGAAGCTGCTGGCCACCTACGAAAAGCTTGGTATCCCCCTGAAAGAGCAGATGATTTTGGCGGGCGTCGAGGGCGCGGACGGGACGCCTGCGGAGGGCCGCAAGGTGGCTGTGGATGCGGTGTTTGACTCTGTGTCGGTCGGCACCACCTTCAAGGCCGAACTGGCCCGCGCCGGGGTGATTTTCTGTTCGATGTCGGAAGCCATCCGCGAGCATCCCGACCTGGTGCGGAAGTATCTGGGCACGGTGGTGCCGCAGTCCGACAACTTCTTTGCGACCTTGAATTCGGCGGTGTTTTCCGACGGGTCTTTCGTCTATATCCCGCCGAACACCCGCTGCCCGATGGAGCTGTCGACCTATTTCCGCATCAATGCCGAAAACACCGGCCAGTTCGAGCGCACCCTGATCATTGCCGACAAGGGCAGTTATGTGAGCTACCTTGAGGGCTGTACCGCGCCGAAGCGCGACATCGCCCAGCTGCATGCGGCGGTGGTGGAGATTGTTATTCTCGAGGATGCCGAGGTGAAATATTCCACCGTGCAGAACTGGTATCCCGGCGACGAGGAGGGCAAGGGCGGCATCTACAACTTTGTCACCAAGCGCGCCGAGTGTCGCGCGGACCGCGCCAAGGTGTTGTGGACCCAGGTCGAGACCGGCAGCGCCATCACCTGGAAATACCCCTCCTGCATCCTGCGCGGCGATGACAGTCAGGGCGAGTTCTATTCGATCGCCATTGCCAATAACTTCCAGCAGGCCGACACCGGCACCAAGATGATCCATCTTGGCAAGAACACCCGCTCACGCATTGTTTCAAAAGGAATTTCTGCCGGGCATGCGCAAAACACCTATCGCGGGCTGGTCAGTATGCACCCCAAGGCCAAGAACTCGCGCAACTACACCCAATGCGACAGCCTGCTGATCGGCGACAAATGCGGGGCGCATACGGTGCCTTACATCGAGGTCAAGAACAACTCGTCCCGCGTCGAGCATGAAGCGACGACCTCCAAGGTCGATGACGACCAGCTTTTCTACTGCCGCTCGCGCGGTATGGATGAGGAAGAAGCCGTGGCGCTGGTGGTGAACGGCTTTTGCCGTGAGGTCTTGCAGGCCCTGCCGATGGAATTCGCCATGGAAGCGCAGGCGCTGGTGGCGATCAGCCTTGAAGGGAGCGTCGGGTGACTTTGTCGCCGATGAAATCTCGTGCAAATATTTAGCCAAACGATGGAGCGTGAGAAACCGATGGAGGCGCGAAGCCCGATGACAGCGGCAGCGTTCCTGTGGAGCCTTGGCGCCGGCCACGGGCCGCTGCATGTGGTTGATGTCGGTGCCAATCCGATTGAAGGCGATGCGCCCTATAAGGCGTTGTTGCAGGCGGGTTATGCGCGGGTGACGGGGTTCGAGCCGCAGGCCGCGGCGCTGGCGGAACTGAACGCCCGAAAATCGCAGGCCGAAACCTATCATCCTCAGGCGCTTGGGGCCGGGGGGGCGGCGCAGTTGCAGCTTTACAAACACTCGGGGTTCACCTCGCTGTTTCGGATCCGACCCGCCATCGCCCGGCTCCTGGGGTTTCAGGGCGGGACGCGGCCGGCCGGTACCTTGGCGATCTGCACCGAACGTCTGGATGATCTCGAGGCGGTGGCGCCGATTGATTTCCTGAAGATAGATGTTCAGGGATCCGAACTGGCGATCATCAGCAATGGTCGTAAAAAGCTGGCGGAGGCGGTGCTGATCCAGACCGAAGTGCGCTTTTTGCCGCTGTACGAAGGCGAGCCGGGTTTTGGCGATCTGGACCGCGAATTGCGGGCGCAGGGGTTCTTGTTCCACGATTTCGCCTTTCTCAAACGACAACCGCTGCGCAGCCGTTCGGTCAAGGCGCTCAGGCCCCGGACTTACCGGCAGGTTATTGATGGCGATGCGTTTTTCATCCGCGATCTGACACGGGTGGCGACGCTGACCGAGGCCCAGCTGTGGCGGCTGGCGCTGTTGGCCGAGACGGTGGTGGGCAGCCCGAATCTGGCACTGTTCTGTCTGGATGCGTTGGTGGACCGCGGCTGTATCAGCGACGGCGAAGTGCAGGCCTATGTGCGGCTTTTGCCTGAAAATCAGCGCCGGGAGATCTGAGATGCGGGTTCTGGCGGCGATCCGCACCAACAAATGGACCGAGGAGGAGGAGCGGCTCCTGACGCAGCTTCGCGCCGGGTTCGATGGCGATGTTGTGGTGGTGTTCCATGACCGCGATCCACAGCTGGCGCTGCCGCTTGCGGCGATTGATGTCAATGATGACTGGGTGTTGCGCAACCGCCTGCCCTTGGTGCCGGACTGGGGCTGGCGCTGCGGGGATTATTTCTATTACGCGCTGCGCGCGGCGTGGCCCGATTATGATGCCTATTGGCTGGTCGAGCCGGATGTGCATTTCACCGGCGATGCAAAGGGCTTCTTCGGGCAATTTGCAACGGCGACGGAAGATGCCCTGGGGTATCAATTGGGGCCATTCACCCAGGAAATCCGCTTTACCCGCGGGTTGCCCGGAATGACGCATTACCGCGCCATTTTCGCCTTGACGCGGTTTTCTGGCCGCGCGCTGGATCGGCTGTTTGGCCTGCGGCAAGCCATGTCGGCAAGTCCCGTCGGATTTCGCGACTATCCGAACGACGAAGTGTTTGTGTTCAGCCATGTCGCGGCGATGCAGGATCTGGTCTGGGGCAAGCTCGAAGACCACGCGCCGGTTTGGTTCGAGGGGGTGCAGTTCGCGACCGACCCCGATCTTTTGTTCGATTTGGTCGCCCTGGAGTCGATTCCGGGGCGGGTCTTGCATCCGGTCCGCAGCCGCGCCGCCTTCAAGCGCTCACTAGGGCACAGGCTGGCCGGAACGACGGGGATTTTGCTGCGGATGCGCGAGGCGATTGATCTGTTGGAGGCCGACGAAATCGAAGAAGTGGCACAGATAGCGGCGGATCAGATTCGCGGCGCAATTACCCGGTTGCAGAGCCAGCGCGAAGCCCGCCGCAGGCGTCAGGCAAGGAGCGGATCATGAACCGGGCCCAATCTTGCCGCAATTGTCCCCAAACAAGGGCGAATGCGAATTTATCCGTCACAAAGATGAACGCATTGGCTCCCAAATTTGGCCCTGAATCATCCGTAGCCTGTGTCCAACAAAGAAAAGACTTTCGGCGGGACGATCAGAATGCTGGTGGATCAGAAAACTGCTTTCGAGGCGCGGCTCAACCGGATCGGTTCGGGCAAGCAGTTCGAGCATGCAGATTTGGTCGGTCAGACGACGCAAAAGAAATACGCCAAGATGTTTGCCGACAAGGCGAAGAAACCCAAACGGACCTTTATGGATCGGGTGATGGTTCTGGTGGCCTTCGCCAGTGGCATCTCGGCGGTGCTTTTGGGGCGTCTGGCCTATTTTCATCTGTCCAAGATCTCCGGTCTGCCAGAGGCGTTCTACGACCTTCAGGGGCGCGGCATGGCACTTTTTGCCTTGGTTCTTGCGCTTATCCTGATCGTTATTCTTGGGCTCTCGACACGCGGGCGGCTCCAGTCCCTGGCGCTTGGCTGTCTGTTGATGCATTTCGGCGAGGCGGCGGTCGCGTCGACTGTCCCGGATCTGTGGGTCGAGATGTTCTCGGCCGACTATGTCGCCGCCGTGGCCGCAACCGGCACCGGGCTGAGTTCGACCAGCAACGGCTAACCCGACACTTCACCCTATATCGCGCGGTCCGGGCCTTTGGCTCCGGGGCCGCTTTTGCCATTTGAACGAGGAAAAAATGCTGGAAATCACCAATCTGCACGTCAAGCTGGAAGCCGAAGACAAACCCATTTTGAAGGGGGTTGATCTGAAAATCGGCGCTGGCGAAGTGCATGCGATCATGGGGCCGAACGGGTCGGGAAAATCGACGCTGTCTTATGTGTTGTCGGGCCGCGATGGCTATGAGGTGACGGCAGGCTCCGCCACTCTGGACGGTCAGGAGTTGTTGGGGATGGCGCCGGAAGAGCGTGCGGCTCTGGGGTTGTTTCTGGCGTTCCAATATCCGGTCGAAATTCCCGGTGTTGGCAATATGACCTTCTTGCGCACCGCCGTGAACGCCCAGCACAAAGCCCGTGGCGAAGCCGAGGTGAGCGCCGGTGAATTTCTGAAAATCATCCGCGCTAAGGCCAAGACCCTGAAGATCGACGCGGAAATGCTCAAACGCCCGGTGAATGTCGGCTTTTCCGGGGGCGAAAAGAAACGCAACGAAATCCTGCAAATGGCCATGCTTGAGCCGCGCATGTGCATTCTGGATGAAACCGATTCCGGCCTTGATGTTGATGCGATGAAGCTGGTTGCCGACGGCGTGAATGCCTTGCGCCATGCCGGACGGTCGTTTCTGGTCATCACCCACTACCAGCGGCTGTTGGACCATATCAAACCTGATGTCGTGCATATCATGGCCGCCGGGCGGATCATCAAATCCGGCGGGCCCGAGCTGGCGCTTGAGGTTGAAAACAACGGCTATGCCGACCTGCTGGCCGAGGTGGTCTGATGGCAACTCCGGCACGAAACGACGCCCGCGCCGAAGCGACGGCCTTGCGGATTGCCGCCCTTGCCTTGCCCAAAGCCGGGTTTACCGCCTTGGCACGGGGGGCCGCCTTGGCACGGCTGAGCGCCGCAGGGCTGCCTACCAAGCGCGATGAGTATTGGCGCTATACCGACCCCACGGGCCTGACCGCAGCGACAGCACCCGCGGCGGCAGTGTTCACCGGCACCCCCGACAAGCAACTTTTCGGCGCGGTCGACCGGGTGGTTCTGACCTTTGCCGACGGCGTGTTCGATTCGGCGCGGTCGACCGGTCTGGCGCTGGCCGGGGTCGAGATTTCGCGTCTGGCCGACGCCGACCGCACCGATATCCATTGGGCGCGCGACCTTTACGGGGTGCTGGAAGCGCGCGGTCAAAACCCGGTGGCGCGGCCCTTGGCGGCGCTGAATACGGCGGCGGCCACCGATGGAGTGCTGATCCGGGTGACCGGCAAGGCGGCAAAGCCGGTGCATCTGGTCTATGTCCACGAATCCGCCACCTCCGACGCGGTGCTGCACCATTGCATCCGGGTCGAGCCGGGGGCGGAACTGACACTGCTGGAAACCGGTCCGGCAGCGGCGCGTCTGAACACCGTAATGGAGGTGGACCTGGCCGAAGGCGGCCGTTTTCATCATATCCGCGCCCAGGGCCGCGATCATTCGCGCCGCGCCACGACGCATATCTTTGCGCGTTTGGCGGCGGAATCATTGTTCAAAAGCTTTACCCTGACCGCCAATGGGGTTTTGACCCGCAATGACTGCGTGCTGGAACTGGCCGGCGACCGCGCCGTGGCGCATGTGGCAGGCGCCGCGCTGGGGGATGGCGCGACCGGGGCCTTCCACCATGACGACACGATCTTTGTCACCCATGATGCCGTTGGCTGTGAAAGCCGTCAGGTCTTCAAGAAAGTGTTGAAGAACGGCGCCGTCGGGGTGTTTCAGGGCAAGATTCTGGTGAAGACCGGCGCCCAGAAAACCGATGGCTATCAGATCAGCCAGGCGCTGCTTATGGACGATGACAGCCAGTTTCTCGCCAAGCCGGAACTTGAGATCTACGCCGATGACGTGAAATGCAGCCATGGCTCGACCACCGGGGCCATAGATGAGAC
>JANMDM010000013.1:0-2002 GCA_031376305.1 Pseudomonadota bacterium
CGCTGTCATGGCGATCACCACGTCGCGGATGTTCATATGCGCCAGCATCGCCCCGGCCGAGCCGATGCGGATCAGGGTCTTGGCACCGTAATCGCGGATCAACTCATTGGCATAGATCGACAGCGACGCCATGCCCATGCCTGACCCTTGGATGGTCACGCGGTGACCATTCCAGGTTCCGGTAAAGCCCAGCATGCCGCGCACCTGATTGATGCAGACCGGGTCTTTCAAAAACGCCTCTGCCGCCCATTTCGCCCGGTAGGGATCACCCGGCATCAGGACGGTTTCGGCGATCTCGCCGGGGTTCGCGCCGATATGGAAAGTCATCTGGTCCTCGCAAATTGGGGTGGCCAAGCCTAACCTCTGTGCGGGCGCAGACAACGCTGTTTTTCCGAGGGCAAAGGATCCTGCTAGAGCCTGTCCGACGCTGATAGAAGCGTCGGACAGGCTCTAGCCTTTTGATTTTACGCGTGTCTGTCGACAATACCGGTATCCACTTTTGTCTGACACGCTCTAGCGGACCGCCTGCGGCTTCGGATCGACCAGCGCAACGATGTCGGCCATGATCCGGTTCAGCTCGAAATCCTTGGGCGTGTAGACCCGCGCCACGCCCATCGCGGTCAGCTTCACCGCATCTTCCTCGGGGATGATGCCGCCGACGACGACCGGCACATGCGCCAGCCCCGCCACCCGCATCCGGTCCATCACCTCGGCGATCAGGGGCAGGTGGCTGCCCGACAGGATCGACAGGCCGAGTACATGGGCGCGGTCTTCGGCCGCCCGTGCGACGATCTGCGCGGGTGTCAGGCGAATGCCTTCATAGGTGATGTCCATGCCGCAATCGCGGGCCCTTGCGGCGATCTGTTCGGCGCCGTTTGAGTGGCCGTCAAGACCGGGCTTGCCGACCAGAAACTTCAGCCGCCGCCCCAGACGGCTGGATACGGCATCAACCGCCGCGCGAATGTCGTCCAGCCCTTCGGTGCGGTTCGACGGGCTGCGCGACACGCCGGTCGGGCCACGGTATTCGCCGTGCACCGCCCGCATGACCCCCGCCCATTCGCCGGTGGTGACCCCGGCCTTCGCGGCGGCGACCGATGCGGGCATGATATTGGCGCCCGCCTTTGCCGCGTCGCGCAGCGCCGCCAAGGCCACCGCCACCCCGCCTGCGTTGCGCGCCCTGCGCCAATCGTTCAGCCTTGCGATCTGATCCGCCTCGCCCGCCGGATCGACGGTCAGGATTGTTCCATTCCCTGCCGTCAAGGGCGAGCTTTCGGCCTCGCGCCAGCGGTTGACGCCGACGACGGTGGTTTCATTGGTCTCGATCCGGGCAATCCGTGCCGAATTGCTCTCGACCAGCCGAGATTTCATATAGTCGATGCAGGCGATCGCCCCGCCCATGCCATCCAGCATCGCCAGTTCGGCCCGCGCGCCGTCCTTCAGCGCCTCGACCTTGGCCGCCACCACCGGGCTGCCATCGAACAGATCGCCATATTCCAACAGGTCAGTCTCGTAAGCCAGAATCTGCTGCATCCTCAGCGACCATTGCTGATCCCAGGGGCGCGGCAGTCCAAGCGCTTCGTTCCAGGCGGGAAGCTGCACGGCGCGGGCGCGGGCGTTTTTCGACAAGGTGACGGCCAGCATTTCCAAAAGGATGCGGTAGACGTTGTTTTCCGGCTGCTGTTCGGTCAAACCCAGCGAGTTCACCTGCACCCCATAGCGGAAGCGGCGGTATTTTTCGTCCGTTATCCCGTAGCGGTTCTGGCAAATTTCGTCCCACAATTCGGTGAAGGCCCGCATTTTGCACAGCTCGGTCACAAAGCGGATACCGGCGTTCACGAAAAACGATATGCGGCCCACCATCGCCGGGAAGTCTTTGGGCTTCACCTTGCTGCGCAAGTCATCCAGCACCGCGATCGCGGTGGCCAAAGCAAAGGCCAGTTCCTGTTCCGGTGTCGCGCCCGCTTCCTGCAAATGGTAGGAGCAGACGTTCATCGGGTTCCAT
>JANMDM010000033.1:0-2274 GCA_031376305.1 Pseudomonadota bacterium
TGCTTGTCGGGGCTACGACCGAGAACCCCTCGTTTGAACTGAACGCAGCGCTTTTGTCGCGCGCTCAGGTGATCGTGCTGGAGCGGCTCACCTTGGCCGACCTTGAGCGATTGGCGCAGCGCGCGGAAAACGAGTTGGGCAACGCACTTCCCCTGACCGGAGCGGCGCGCGAAGCGCTTCTTGAAATGGCGGATGGCGATGGGCGGGCGCTGCTCAACCTGATTGAGCAAGTTGTGGCCTGGAAAGTCACCACTCCACTTGCCCCCGAAGCACTCGCGCAGCGCCTGATGCGGCGGGCGGCAAAGTACGACAAGTCGGGGGACGAGCATTACAACCTCATCTCAGCCTTGCATAAATCGGTGCGCGGCTCCGATCCGGATGCCGCCCTTTACTGGTTTGCGCGCATGCTCGAAGGCGGCGAAGATCCGCGGTTTCTGGCGCGCCGTATTACCCGCATGGCGGTTGAGGATATCGGTCTGGCAGATCCACAAGCGCAGACCATCTGCCTGCATGCCTGGGAAACCTATGAACGTCTTGGCAGCCCGGAGGGCGAGTTGGCCCTTGCGCAAGCGGTGGCCTATCTGGCGCTTGCTCCGAAATCCAATGCCGTCTACGTCGCTTACAAGGCCGCCCGGGCCGAGGCGCGGCGCACCGGCTCAGAACCGCCGCCCAAACACATCCTGAACGCGCCCACCCGGATGATGAAGGATCAGGGCTTTGGTGCAGGCTATAGCTACGACCACGATGCTGAGGATGGGTTTTCCGGGCAGAACTACTTCCCCGAAACAATGAAGCGGCCGGTGTTCTATCAGCCGGTAGAGCGCGGGTTTGAGCGGGAGCTGAAAAAACGCCTCGAATGGTTCGCAAAGCTTCGCGACAAGCGCACGCCGTGACGTAGATCGCGCCCGCCTGATGTTGACTTTGCCAGCCATAGGCCTGAGGAAGGCGCCATGATCCAGACCCTGCTTTCCGTGGCCCTTGGCGGTGCTTTGGGTGCCTCAGCGCGCTATCTTGTGAATGTTGCCACCCTCAGGCTGGCAGGTAGCGGTTTTCCGTGGGCGACGATCACCGTCAATATCCTCGGGTCATTCCTGATGGGCGCGCTGGTGGTGGTTTCCGCGCAAAAGGACCTGACCCGGTTGGCGCCGTTTCTGATGACCGGCGTGCTGGGCGGATTCACCACGTTTTCGGCCTTCTCGCTGGATGCGGTGGCCCTCTGGCAGCGCGGCGAGGTACTGCCCGCCGCAGTCTATATTGTCGGATCCGTGAGCTTGTCGCTGGCAGCACTTCTGGCCGGAATGGCCGTCGCCCGGGGGGCATTTGCATGAACACGGTACAGAACCTGACTGTGGGCGGCGATGACGGCGACAGCCGCCTGGACCGCTGGCTCAAGAAGCAGTTCCCCGAAATCACCCAAGGCCAGATCGAAAAACTGTGCCGGACGGGGCAGATCCGGGTCGACGGTGGGCGGGTCAAAGCCTCCAGCCGGGTGGGGCCGGGCGCACAGGTGCGGGTACCGCCCTTGCCCAAGGTCGAGGCCGATGCCCTGGCAAAAGCGACGCCTGTTGCCGGCGTATCTGATGCCGATGCCAAGATGATTCAGGCGGCGGTGCTGTGGAAAGATGAACATATCATCGCCCTGAACAAACCGCCGGGGCTGCCGTCGCAGGGCGGTTCGGGCCAGACCAATCGCCATGTAGACGGTCTGACCGAAGCGCTGATGTTTGGCTTCAAGGATCGTCCCAAGCTGGTTCACCGGCTGGATAAGGATACTTCGGGGGTTTTGCTGCTGGCCCGCACTGACCGGGTTGCCCGCGCGCTGTCCGAAGCGTTCCGCGATCGCACCACGCGCAAGATCTACTGGGCCGCAGTCGCGGGTGTGCCGCATCCGCGGATGGGAACGGTGCGCTTTGGTCTGCTCAAAGCTCCGGGGCGTGGTGGCGGCGGCGAAGGCGAGAAGATGATCGCCATCCACCCCGCCAAGATCGATCAGACCGAGGGCGCCAAGCGGGCGACGACCGATTATGCCGTGCTTGATAACCTTGGGACCCGCGCCGCCTGGGTGGCGATGGTGCCGGTGACCGGTCGCACCCATCAGCTGCGCGCCCATATGGCTGAAATCGGCCATCCGATCATCGGCGACGGGAAGTATGGCGGTTCGGGTCAGGAAAACCTTGGCGATGGCTGGGGGGCGCAGCTTGGCGGTGACATCAGCCGCAAGATGCATCTGCATGCCCGCACGATTTCCTTTGATCACCCGATCACCCGCAAGCG
>JANMDM010000054.1:0-11656 GCA_031376305.1 Pseudomonadota bacterium
GAACAGCCGGAACGACGGGTGCGGGGTGATGATTTCGTTCTGATCGAGCAGCGTCAGCTTGCCGTCATGTTCCAAAACCCGCTGGATCACGAACATCACATCGGCGCGCCCGGCATCGTATTCATCGAAGACGATGGCCACCGGGTTGCGCAGCGACCAGGGCAGAATCCCTTCGTGGAATTCCGTCACCTGCTTGCCGTCGCGCAGCTTGATCGCGTCCTTGCCGATCAGGTCGATGCGGCTGATGTGGCTGTCCAGATTCACCCGCACACAGGGCCAGTTCAGATGGGCGGCCACCTGTTCGATATGCGTCGATTTGCCGGTGCCGTGGTAGCCCTGGATCATCACCCGGCGGTTATAGGCAAAACCCGCGAGGATCGCCAAGGTGGTGTCAGGGTCGAATTTATAGGTCGGGTCGATGTCCGGCACGCGGTCCATGCGGTCGGCAAAGCCCTTGACCTTCATTTCGGTGTCGATCCCGAAAACCTCGCGCACGGAGATTTCTTCGGTGGGTTTCGCGTTCTGTTCCAGCATGCCATCCGCCATAGATTTTGCGCGCCGGAAGGCGCACCTCAACGTCGGATTGATGGATCATATCGGCGGGGGGTGCAAGGGGAGGGCGGCAGATCAGCGGGCTGTTCACGCGGCTTCCCGTTTGCGTGAGATTTGCAACAGGTCAGAAAATTTGGCGCGGATTGCGCTATGGTTCCGGTCAAGGCCAGTTTCGGCCACCACAGGAGCCAAACAGATGAACCGCAGAGCTTTGCTTTCCCGTGTTTCCGCCCTTGTCGGGCTTTCGGCCGTTGGCCTGCCGGCCCTTGCGGAAGACACCTTCGAGGTGAGCAAGACCGAAGAAGAATGGCGCGCGATCCTGTCACCCGCGGCCTTTGCGGTCTTGCGCGAAGCGGATACCGAAACCTCTGGCTCAAGCCCGCTGGATCATCAGTTCGGGGCAGGCACATATTTCTGTGCAGGCTGCGATCTGGCACTTTATGCGTCCGCGCAGAAGTTCGACAGCGGCACCGGCTGGCCCAGTTTCTGGGATCCCTTGCCCGATGCGGTGCGTACCCAGTCGGATTGGGGCCTGTTGGGCAAACGCACCGAGGTCCATTGCCGCCGCTGCGGCGGGCATCTGGGGCATGTGTTCAATGATGGGCCTGCGCCCACCGGCAAACGCTATTGCATGAACGGCGTGGCGATGGTGTTCAGGGCGGCGTGAGGCGGCGGACGAACCCTCAGTCCTTGAAGTTCCGGCTGTCCTTGATCTGATCCCAGGCCCAGACCACCTCTTGCAGGCGGTCCTCGTCAGAGCGGTCGCCGCCGTTCATATCGGGGTGAAGATCCTTGACCAAGGATTTGTATACTTTGCGAATCTCCGGTTTGGTCCAGCTGTCTTTCGCCTCAAGGATATCCAGCGCGCGGCGTTCGGTGGGCGGCAGTTTGCGCCCGACACCGGCGCGACCGGGGTTTTGCGTGGCATTGGCGCCCAGAATTTCCATTGGGTCTTCGACGCCCAGCCGCTGCCAGGCGCGGTCTTCGACGCCGCGTTTGCCAAAGGGCTTGGTTTCGCGGCCCCAGACGCGGTCTTTATCGACCATCCGTTGGAAATCGTCGTCGGTCTGACCCTGGAAGAAGTTCCATTTCAGATTGTATTCACGGGCATGATCCCGGCAGAACCAAAAATATTCGTCCAGATGGTCGGGAGACACCGGCGCGCGGTACTGTCCGGCCTCTTCACAGCCCTCGGTAGAGCAGGCCCGCGTCGACGTGTCAGAGGCCCCGGACATGCCACGCTTGCCCTTGGTGCGCCGCTTCTTGTCGGAAGCCGCCGAGATATTGAAGCCGAAGGGATCGTTTCTGGTCATGGAGCGCCTCGGGTGCTTGCCTTTCCGACTCGGGATGCAGAGTTTATAGGTATTGGCGGGGCTTTGAAGGGGCGCGGGCAAAAAAAATGCGGATGAGTGAGTTAATCGGCGAGAAGTTACAGGCAGCTTTTGCGCCAGTGTCGATTGTGGTCACTGACGAAAGCGAAAAGCACCGCGGCCACGCAGGGCATCGCGAAGGTGGCGAAAGCCATTTCCATGTGACCCTGCGCGCGCCGATTTTTGCCGGGATGAGTCGAATCGAACGCCACCGCGCGGTTCATGCCGCCCTAGGGACGGATCTGGTTGGGCGCATCCACGCGCTCTCGCTCGATCTGGATGCCTGAAACGGGTCGCAGTCCGTTCTTGGCGTCCAGGCGTCTGCCTTACCCCTTAGGCGTCTGCCGGACCCAGCTTTGGCGCCGCACCTTCCGCGCCTAGTTGGATTCGCGGCGGCTCTGCGACCAGCGATTGGGCGGTGAGCGTCAAGCGTGGTGTTGCCGGGTCTTCCGCGTCGACAGGGCGGCGAAAAACCAGCAGGTTCAGGTAGACAGTCTGCCGTTTGGTGAAGCCAACCCGTTCTTCTGATGGCAAAGTTTCGGCCCGCAGGTATTCCCAACCCTCCCGTGATTGCGCATTCATAACTGCGCAAAGCGTATGCGCGAACCGGTCTTCCGTCGTCTTGGCGCCGCGAATCTTTTCGCCGCGCGGCGGGGCGGGAACCACCTTGTATTCGTATCGCTGCATCTTTCCCTCGGTACTGGTCACCCTGGCACGTTACCCGAGCGGCACGCGAAGTGCCACTGGCAGCAACAAGCCCGCTTTGACGGCGCGTCAGAATCCATCGCGGGCCTTGTAACGTAATAAGAAACAATCGGTTTCGCGAAATCTAGTTGCGGCAAAATTGTGGCGGGTGTATGTCTTAATTGCTGCGGAGTGGGGGCATTCTTTAGGCACGGCGACGGGATGTGGTGGTTTTTCGATATCTGCGTTCGCTGACGTGAAACTTTGGACCGATAAGAATTGGGATGACTGACATGAAAAAACTTTCTCTGGGTGGATCGATCCGCACCCTCGCGACGCTGGCGACAGCCTCGTTGTTTCTCGTTGCACCCGCCTCGGCCGCTTCGCTGTTGATCAACGGAAGCTTCGAAACCGGCGTTCCGGGCAATAAGGCCGGGCTGAACAACGGCGCACTGTTTTCCAATCTGAATACGTCCGGGCCAAGCTGGGATCGTTGGAAAAAGATTGACGGCTGGCGCACCGTGTCTGGGTCGGGCATTGAGATTCAGTCGAATCGCACGCTGTCCACGATCGATGCGCAGGACGGCACCCACTATGTTGAACTCGACAGCAACAGCAACTCGCGGATGGTGCAGACCGTTGCGCTGACCGCCGGGAACTATATTTTGTCCTTCTGGTACAGCCCGCGCACCGCAAATGCGCAGACCAACCCGATCGAATATAACCTCGGCGGGATCGTTGGTGGTCGCGTTACCAATGGCTACTTGGGCGCCACAGTCGGAACCTGGACGCAGATCCTTCAGACGGTGACGATCGCAGCGAACGGTACTTACGACCTGTACTTTGCGGCTGCCGGACTCAGCGACTCGTATGGCGGCTTGATCGACAATGTCGATTTGGCACCGGTTCCGCTTCCGGCCGCTGGGCTTGGCCTTATGGCTGCACTGGGTGGTCTGGGCGCGCTGCGCAAGCGCCGCCAACGCTAAGACCGCGCAGTCTGGCAGAATATGGATACGGCGGCACAGTGTGCCGCCGTTTTCGTTTGGCTGATGCGCCAACACTGCCAGCTTCGTCGCGAGGTGATTTTCTGGCAACACAGACCGCTTTGGTGGGAGTCAGATTTCAAAATTTGGAAACGGTGCATTTCCAGATTCCGGGCGGACCGCCACAGGAACGCCGCATAACTTGTGTTTAGTCATTCAAGCCAAAGGGGCTCTGCGGTTGATTGTGCTTTTTTTGCACAATCAGTGGCCGCGATCTTGATGGTGAAAAGTACCTGTTGGATGGAATTATGAAGTCTGCCTCTCCCCTTTATTTGCTACTGTCGGCTTTGGTACTGGCAGGCATGCCCGCGTCCACAGGGCGGGTTGAGGCTGCAACCGTCGCCTTGACCAATGGCAGCTTCGAAGGTGGAACCACGGGTCGTCCGCTCGGGATCGTCAGCGGCGCCAAGTTCAATGATCTGATGGTCAGTGGTGCCACCTGGGATATCTACAGCGCCGTCAAAGGTTGGAAAACGGTCTCTGGCGCAGGGGTTGAAGTGCAATCCGACCGCAACCCCGCCACGCTCGACGCGCAGAATGGCGACTATTACATATCGCTTGACGGGCAAAGCAATGCGTCGATCCAGCAAAAGGTCGGGCTGTCGAAGGGCAGTTATATTCTGTCTTTCTGGTATAGTCCGCAGACCACACTTGGACCAACCAATACGATTGGCTACAATCTGGGCAACGTCGTTTCCGGGCGGGTGACCAGCGGCACCAATGGCGCCAGGGTCGGCGTCTGGACCGAGGTTCGCAACCGGTTCACTGTACTGACGCGCGGCAATTATGATCTGACCTTTGCGGCACTCGGCGCAAGCGACGGTATCGGCGGCTTCATCGACAATGTTTCGATTGAGGCAGTTCCGGTGCCGGCAGCGGGTCTTGGGCTTTTGAGCGGGCTTATCGGCTTGGTGGGCCTGAAACGGCGGCGGCGCGCGTAGCAGCTGCCTGAACGTGCAATAACGGCGGCAAATTGCCGCCGTTTGGCGTTTCAGCGCAGATCAAAGCCCGAGTTTTTGCGCCACAATCGCATTGACCGCCGCCGGATTGGCTTTGCCGCCCGTCGCCTTCAGCACTTGACCGGTGAACCAACCCGCAAGTTTTGCATTGGCGCGGGCCTTTTCCACCTGATCCGGGTTGGCAGCGATAATTTCGTCCACCGCCCTTTCAATCGCGCCGATATCCGTGACCTGTTTCATGCCCTGCGCCTCAGCAATTTTTGCCGGATCGCCGCCCTCGGTCCACAGGATCTCGAACAGGTCTTTCGCCATCTTGCCAGAGATTTCGCCTGACCCGATAAGATCCAGCACTCCACCCAATTGCCCGGTATTTACCGGGCTGTCGCCAATGGTCAGCGCTTCTTTGTTCAGGCGCCCGAACAATTCGTTGATGATCCAGTTTGCCGCCTGCTTGCCGTCACGGCCCTTGGCGACATCTTCAAAGAAGGCGGCGTTTTCGGCTTCGGCGGTCAGAACGCTGGCATCGTAATCGGTCAGGCCATACTCCGACAGGAACCGCGCCTTCTTTGCATCCGGCAGTTCCGGCATGGTTGCCGCGATGTCATCGACCCACGCCTGTTCGATTATCAGCGGCAAAAGATCGGGGTCGGGGAAGTAGCGGTAATCATGTGCCTCTTCCTTGGAGCGCATCGAGCGGGTTTCATTTTTGTCGGGGTCGTAGAGCCGGGTTTCCTGGATGATCTTGCCACCATCCTCGACAATGGCAATTTGGCGGCGCGCTTCATAGTCGATGGCGGCCTGGATGAAGCGCAGCGAGTTCATGTTCTTGATTTCGCAGCGGGTTCCCAGATGGCTGAAATCCTGCGTCGCCGCATAGCGTTCATAATCACCCGGACGACAGATTGAGACGTTGACATCGGCGCGCAGGTTGCCGTTTTGCATATTGCCGTCGCAGGTGCCAAGATAGCGCAGGATCTGGCGCAGTTTTGCGACATAGGCGGCGGCTTCTTCGGGGCCACGGATATCGGGGCGGCTGACGATTTCCATCAGCGCCACACCGGTGCGGTTCAGGTCGACAAAAGACATGGTCGGGTCAAGGTCATGGATCGACTTGCCCGCGTCTTGCTCCAGATGGATGCGCTCGATCCGCACCCGCCGCGCCACGCCGGGGCCCATGTCGACGATCACCTCGCCCATACCGACGATGGGATGGTAAAGCTGGCTGATCTGATAGCCTTGCGGCAGATCCGGGTAGAAGTAATTCTTGCGGTCAAAGGCCGAGGTCAGGTTGATCTGCGCCTTCAGCCCCAGCCCGGTGCGCACCGCTTGTGCCACGCAAAACTCATTGATGACCGGCAGCATGCCGGGCATGGCGGCATCGACAAAGGCCACGTTGGAATTCGGCTCCATCCCGAACTCGGTGGACGCGCCCGAGAAAAGCTTGGCTTTTGAGGCGACCTGGGCGTGGATTTCCAGCCCGATCACCAATTCCCAGTCTTCCTTGGCGCCATGTATGACCTTGGGCTTTGGCGGTGTTGTGGCAAGATCGAGCATATGGAGCGTCCTTCATTCGTCCGCTCGCTTTTAGGCGAGCTGCGCGCCTCAGACAAGCGGTGCCGAAGGCGGGGCGTTTGCAAGGCGCGTTGAAATGTGCAGAGTGCGAAAGGTCCGGTTGACCCGGTATGTGAAGGAAGTTGTCTTTTGGTGCGTTTCTGGCTTGCCCTGACCCTTATCCTGCCTACGGCTTGCGTCGCTCCGGCTGCAAAAGAGGTTACCACCCCCGGCTTTCTATCCGCCACCCGCTGGGACAACCACCCTGAGGCATCGGCCTGGACCGAGGCAACGATCACCGCATTGAAGGCCGAAGGTGCGGTGCTTGTGAATACGGTTCCGGATGATATTGGCGGCTTTTGTCCGGGTTATGCCAAGGCCGCCCCCGATCAGCGGCGGGCGTTCTGGGTTGGGCTTTTGTCGGCGGTGGCCAAGTATGAAAGTGGCTGGAACCCGGTGGCCAAGGGTGGGGGTGGGCGATTTTTGGGGTTGATGCAGATTTCCCCAAAGACAGCGGGCCGCAATGCCTGTGCTGCGACCACGGCGGCCGGGCTGCTGGATGGTGGTGCCAATCTGGCTTGCGCGGTGCGGATCATGGCGCACAGTGTCGGGCAAGATAACACCATCGCGTCCGACGGGTCGCGGGGCTGGCTGGGCTTGGCGCGGGATTGGATGCCGTTTCGCAATGCCAAAACCCGTCACGAGATTGCGGCCTGGACGGCGGGTCAAAGTTACTGCCACTGACCCCTACTGGCCATTTGCGCCTGGGTTTTGGCGCGCCGCACGATGACGCCCCTGGCGCGAAATTCCTGACCCAGGCGTTCGGGGGAAAAGCCGGTTGTTGCGGGCAGAACGTCGGTCGACGAATCCCGCAGGTGCAAAACACATTCAGCGCCCCCAGCCCCATCGCCGGTCACGGTAACCGAAGACAGGCTGCGCCAGGCAATGATCCGATCACTGTCATGGCTGTAAAATTCGACGCCGTCCTGGGTCAGGCGAAAGCCTTCGGCGTCATTCAGGACCAGTCGGACCAGAACCAGCGCCAGAAACGGCCCGCACAGAAACATTGCCAGCAGCGACCATCCTTGCGACCATCCCAGATAGAGGGTGGCCATGGTAACGCCAAGTGCCAGGTAGTTTCCCGGCCCGCGCGCCTGGCGGCGGAATTCAAATGTGTCGGTCATCATAGAATACGCAAAAATCCAATAAATCGTTCTGCCAGATTTAGCATGACGCTATGGAAAAATCGTTACTTTTTGCCGAAACGGCTTGGCTCAATCCGCGGGTGGAAACGATGGGCGGTGAAGTGGCGAATTGTTTGTGCTGGCCCCCGCGTTTTGGCCAAAGATGTCGGGGGCTCTCAGCTTGGCCTCCCCAAAAGCCGCTGAATCATTTCAGCCGAATCGCGACTCAGCCCCGGCAATGCCAGGATGCGGTCCATCTCGGCTGCCGCCTTGGACCGCCGTCCGGCGTCATAGCGCCCCCAGGTTTCAAAGGCGGTCGACATGCGGGCTGTGGTCTGTGGGTTGATCGGATCCAGCCGGATCAGCCAATCCGCGTAAAAGCGGTAGGCATCACCAGAGGCGTGATGGAAACCCGCATGGTTGCCGGACAGCGCGCCCATCACCGCGCGGAAGCGGTTGGGGTTCTTCCAATCGAAATCGGGGTGAGACGCCAGCTTTTGCGCGATCGCAGTCGCCTGGTCGCTGGTTGAAAAGCTGATTTGCAGGCCAAACCATTTGTCGATGACCAGTCGGTTGGTGCGGAAGCGATCATAAAAGCGTTGCAACTCGCCCTCGCCGCGCCCGACTTTAACCAACTGCCCAAGCGCCGATTGCATTTCGGTCATGTTGTCCGCATTGGCACATAGGTCCGCAGCCCGGTCGCCGCCGTCGATGCGGTTGAGGTAGGCCAGGCAGGCCAACCGCAGCGCCCGCCGCCCTGCTGAGGCGGCATCGGGCGAGAAGGCGCCTTTGCCATCCATCGCCGTGAAGGTGGCCGCCAGCGGCTTTTCCAAACGCTGGGCGATAACAATGGCAAGGCGTTTGGTTTCCGCGTCGATGCGGTCCGGGTCGGGGATGCGGCCCGTATCATGCAGGGTCTGCGCCATGTCATCCGCAGACGGCAGCGTCAGGCACAGGGCCCGGAACGCTGGATCAAGGCTTTCATCCGCCAGAACCTGCGCCAGGGCAGTGATGAAATCCGCCGAAGGGTCGGTCTTATCGGCAATCATGCCGACCAGCACATCCTTGGCCAATGCCCGGCCCGCTTCCCATTTGTTGAAGGGATCGGTGTCATGGGCCAGCAAGAAGGCGCGCTCTTGTGCAAGCACCGGGCGGTCCAATACCACAGGTGCCGAAAATCCGCGCAGTATCGAGGGGATCGGGCGGCTGGCAAGCCCGCCGAAGCGGAAACTTTGGGTGGCCTCGGTCATTTCAAGGACTTTGGTCGGCACCACCTCATCGCCATTGGGGTTCAAAAGCCCCACCGCAATCGGGATGACGCGCGGCGGTTTTGCGGTTTGCCCCGGCGTCGGCGCGGTTACCTGGGTGAAGGTCAGGGTATAGGCACCGTCCTGCCAATCCTCAGCTACCGTCAGACGCGGGGTGCCAGCATCGGTATACCAGCGTTTGAACTGGGTCAGGTCGCGGCCGGTCGCATCCTCAAAGACCTTCAGCCAATCTTCGATGGTTGCCGCCTCGCCGTCGTGCCGCTCGAAATAGAGGTCGAGCGCGGATTTGTAGCTGTCATCGCCGACCAGGCGCTTGAGCATGCCGATCACCTCGGCGCCCTTTTCATAGACTGTTGCGGTGTAGAAGTTGTTGATCTCAAAGTAAGTATCGGGCCGAACGGGGTGCGCCAGCGGCCCCATATCCTCGCGGAACTGCCGGGCGCGCAATGTCAGCACATCGTCGATGCGTTTGACCGGGGCCGAGCGCATATCAGCGGTGAACTGCTGATCGCGAAAGACCGTCAGCCCTTCTTTCAGGCACAGCTGGAACCAGTCGCGGCAGGTGATGCGATTGCCGGTCCAGTTGTGGAAATACTCATGGGCGATCACCCCTTCGATCCGCTCGTAATCCAGATCGGTGGCGGTTTCCGGGCTGGCCAGCACCAGTTTGGAGTTGAAGATGTTCAGCCCCTTGTTCTCCATCGCCCCCATGTTGAAATCATCAACCGCGACCAGATTGAAAACATCAAGATCATATTCGCGCCCGTAGACCTGTTCGTCCCACGCCATCGAGCGGATGAGCGCGCCCATGGCAAAGGCGCAGCGGTCTTCGTCGCCTTTGCGAACCCAGATGTTCAGATCGACCTTGCGGCCCGACATCGTGGTGAAGCTGTCGGGTATTGCCACCAGATCGCCCGCCACCAGTGCAAAAAGATAGGCGGGCTTGGGCCAGGGATCGGTCCATTCGGCCCATCCGGGGCCGGAAGCGCTGGGGTTGCCGTTGGACAACAGCACCGGCAGATCGCTTTCCACGCGCACCTTGAAGGTGGCCATCACATCCGGGCGGTCGGGGTAAAAGGTGATCTTGCGAAAGCCTTCAGCCTCGCATTGCGTGCAATACATACCGTTCGACATGTACAGCCCTTCAAGCGCGGTGTTCGCCTGCGGGTCGATTTCGACCTCAGCCTCCCAGAGAAACGCGCCTTGGGGCAGGGCTGATGCGGGGATGGTAAGGCCCTCGGAGGTTTGTGTGATATCGTGCGAGGCGACGGCGCGCCCGTCGATGCGGGCGGAAATCAGGGTCAGTTTTTCACCGAACAGGTGTAGGTCGTGATGGCCTGATCGCCCTGGGTTGGGGGTAAAAGGGATGCGCGCCATGACCCGGGTGGAATCGGCGGCAAGCCGGAAGGTCAGCGCAACCTCACCCAGATTGAAGGGATAGGCGGTGTAATCTGCAAGCCGGGTTGGTTGCGGGGCGGCGTCCTTCATCGAGGGTCCTTCCTGGGGCGCTGACAGTATGGCTGGCGCGGGTGCGGATTTGCGCAAAGGTTAGGGCCGTGGCCCAGCAGGTTCAAGGGATTGTGCCACGGCATTGACAGGAAACCATCCGCGACCGGCCAGCCTTGCATGACGGAAAAATTCATCCGGCTGCGGCGTTGCGGGCGGCAATCACAGCAGATAGCGTATGCCGATGCATACAGCGGACGCCGGGTGGGTTGGCTCTGCGGTGGAGTTAAAAATGCGCGGATATACGGATCAAAACGGGCTGTCGGTTGCGGCTGAATTGGTGGATTTCGTCCACCGGTCGCTTTTGCCGGGAACTGGCCTCTCGGCCGATCGGTTTTGGGCCGGAATGGCCAGAATCGTTGCTGAGTTCGGGCCGCGCAACCGCGAGGCGCTGGCCCTACGCCAAAAGCTGCAAGCGCAGATCGACGCTTGGCATGTGGCGCGGCAGGGGCGGCCGCATGACCCGGCAGACTATCGCAAGATGCTGGAAAAGATCGGCTATCTTGTGCCGGAAGGCCCGGAGTTTCAGATCGAAACCGAAAATACCGACCCGGAGATCGCCCGCGTGCCCGGCCCGCAACTGGTGGTGCCGGTGATGAATGCCCGCTATGCGCTCAATGCCGCCAATGCCCGCTGGGGGTCGCTTTATGATGCGTTCTACGGCACCGATGCTTTGGGTGATGCGCCTAAGGGCGGCGGCTATGACCCGGCGCGCGGCAGACGGGTGGTGAACCGGGTTCGGGATTTTCTGGACGCGGCGGTCCCCCTGCGCAAAGCCCGGTGGGGTGAGGTCAGGGGTTTGGCCGTTGAAGGCGAAAAGCTGGTGGTGATGCTGGCGGGCGGCGTAACCAGACTTTCTAAAGTCGAGCAATTCGTTGGGTATATTGGGCCGGAATCCGCGCCAGACTGCATGGTTTTCAAACATAACGGGCTTTTCGTTGAAATCCTGATCGACGCGGCGCATCCGATTGGCAAGACCGACCCCGCCCATATCAGCGATGTGCGCCTCGAAGCGGCGCTGTCGGCGATTATGGACTGTGAAGACAGCGTTGCCGCCGTCGATGCCGAAGACAAGGTGCTGGCCTATGGCAACTGGCTCGGCCTGATGCGGGGCGATCTGCGCGAAGCGGTGATGAAGGGGGATCAAGCGATCACACGAAGCCTGGCAGCAGACCGGGTGTACACCGCCCCTGACGGCGGCATGCTGACGCTTAAAGGCCGGGCGCTGATGCTGGTGCGCAATGTCGGCCATCTGATGACCACGCCTGCGATATTGGACCCTGAGGGGCGCGAGGTTGGCGAAGGACTTTTGGATGCGCTGGTGACGGTGACGGCGGCGCTGCACGACCTGAAGAAAACCGATGGCCCCCGAAATTCGATCACCGGATCGGTCTATGTCGTCAAACCCAAGATGCACGGCCCTGCCGAAGTGGCGCTGACCGATGATCTGTTCACCTGTGTCGAAGCCATACTGGGCCTGCCACGCTCTACCGTCAAAGTCGGCATCATGGACGAGGAACGGCGTACCAGCGTCAACCT
>JANMDM010000070.1:0-4063 GCA_031376305.1 Pseudomonadota bacterium
CGCGCGGCAAGATCACCAACATCCCCGTCCCGGAAAACTGCATCTCGACCGGCCCCAGCGCCGCGTTTGAGGTGCCGATGACCCCATCGGGCGCAAAATCCAAGCCATCGATGGGCCAACGCAGACCGCGACTGCTGCCACTCACCTGCCGCATCGGGAACAACGACACCCGCGTTCCTTCCTGCAACGGCAATGAAATCCGCGCCGGGGCCACAAAAACCACGTCCCGCGCACCAATCAGCAGACAACGCTGGCCCGGATGGCGTATCATCGCATTCCAGACCGCCAATGCGTGATCGGCACGCGGCCCCATGAAGCCAAGCCCCAGAATGAACGGTGCCGCAATCCGCGTCAGGCATTTCTCAAAGTCGGTGCTGTCTTGCTCCGCCACCCGGATATGGCGGTCTGGCGGGATCGCAGCCAGTGCCTCGGGCGTGACGGAATCGAAATCCCCGATCACCAGATCGGGCGTAAGCCCTTCTGAGAGCGCCATATTCGCGCCACCATCGGCCGCTATTAGCACCGGGGCCAGCGCCAGTGCTGCGCGCAGTTGCGCAGGCTCAGCGGCCCCGCCGCCCAGCAAAGTCACTGGTTCTGAGTACTGGACAATCTGGTTTAACATGTCGGCATTACTTCCAATTGTGGCAACGAAACGCAAGCAAGGCCCGAAAGAATCCTTTAATTTACCTATATATATTCACGCTAGCGAACCAGTTGTCCGGTTACTTGGCACGGCAGAACGCAGCAGAAGGCAGGCATCTGATGGTCGGGGCTAGTAAAATTCTAACGGTATCCTACGGGACATTCTCGTGCACCCTTGAGGGTTTTGACGAACCGTTTTCAACGATGAAAGCCATTGCGGAATACTTTCGCGATCTGGCCGCCGACGATCGCTATTTCGGAGCGGAACCGCCGACCCCCGACGCGGAAATGCTGCACCGAATCGCCGAGCGTGAAATCCACCGCCGTGTCGAAGCCAAGATCAGTGCGAATGGCGTCGTTCTGCGCCAAACTGAGATCGACGCGCCTCAGGCAGAGCCCGCAGCAGAAGTATTCGCCCCAACACCCGAACCGGTCGTCGTTCCCGAGCCGGTTGCCGTTGTTGCAGCGACAATCGAAATCGCGGAACCTGCGACCACAGCCGTTGAACCCCACATCGAGCCGCAATCCGAAGTGGCCGAGATGGCAGTTATGTCGATTGCGGACACCATTGACGCCCCCGCCGTAGAGGACACCGAAGACGCCGCCGAAATGGCGCCCGTCGATGTCGCCGCCGAAACAGACGCCGAATCAGACCTTGAGCCAGAGGACGTGACCCTCGTCGAAACCGCCGCCGCGCCGGAAGATGACGCCGCATATGAAGTGTCTTTGGACGCCATCATGGCCGATGTCGCCCGCGGACAAACCGCCGATGCCGATATTGACAGCGATGATGACTTCGCCACCGCCGACAATAACTTGGAAATGCTGAATATTCCGGCGATGCTTGACGATGCTGACACCCCCGAGGCCGACAGCGTTGCCGCCAAACTCATGCGTATTCGTGCCGTGGTCGAAGGCGCCCGTGCCGCCAATGCCGCCGCCTACGAAGATGACGACATCCCGGATATGGCCCCGCGTAGCGGCACGGTTTCCGAAGATTTCGGATTTGCACTTGATCTGTCTGACGATGCACCCGAACTGCGCGCTGCCGAAGCCGCCCGCGCCGAGGAGCGCGCTACCAACGATCAGACACGCGAAACGGTCACCGCATTCGAAGTCACCACTGACGAAACACCAGACGTTATCAGCATCGCACTGGCCGATGCCGAAATGGCCGCCGATCAGGCGCTTCCACCGGTTGTCGAAACCTCGGATGACGCTGAAATTCTGGCGACCCTGTCGACCTATGAGTTGCGCAATCCATCCGAAACCGCCGCAGCGCCGCGCGACGAAGACATCGCCGCGCCGCCGCCAACGGATACCGATACTGCCGACGAAGCCCCGCACGATAGCGATCACCCAAGCCTCTATCAACGGGCCCGCGCCCGCGTGATCCGGCTCAGCAAAATCGCGTCTTTGCAAAATCCGGATGTCGAAACCGCCGAAGCCCGCACCGATGATGCCATCGTGCAGGATCAACCCGACCAGCAAGCTGACATCGGCGAAGGCCGCGCGATCCTTGAATCCACTCAGTCGGACTCGGGCGATGATCTGACCCGGTTGATGGACGAGGCCAAGTCAAAGCTGGAAGGCGCCGAAACCCGCCGCCGCTTCTCGGCGATCTCGCACCTGAAGGCGGCGGTTGCCGCAACGCTGGCGGATCGCAAGATGCACGCCGACGAAGCCCCGACCGAAACTGAGACTGCCGAAGAAACCGACATGTCGCTGTATCGGGACGATCTTTCAAAGGCGGTGCGCCCGCGTCGTCCGGCGGCAGATACCGCCAGCACCACCCGCCGTCTCAGCATGGACATGCGGCCCGCGCCGTTGGTCCTGGTGTCAGAACAGCGCGTTGATCGCACCGATACCGCCCCAAGTGGCGCGGTTGTCCGCCCGCGCCGGATCGCCGTCGGCAACCTCGCCGTTTATTCCGAAGACGATGAAGACGACGACCTCAACACCGAAATGTCGCCCGAAAACGCCTCAAGCTTTGCGGAATTTGCCGAAAGCCGTGGCGCCTCGACGCTGACCGAGATGCTTGAAGCCGCTGCCGCCTATACAGCGTCGGTCGAAGGTCAGCCGCACTTCTCGCGCCCGCAGATCATGCGCAAGGTGAAATTCGTAGCCGAAGACGGCGATTTCACCCGTGAAGACGGGCTACGGTCGTTCGGGGTGCTGTTGCGTCAGGGAACCATCCAGAAAGTCAGCCCCGGTCAGTTCACCATCGCCGACACATCAAAATTCATGCCCGGCACCCGACGCGCGCGCTGAAGACCAGCAGACAGATCAAACGGAGCGGTCCTCGGATCGCTCCGTTTTTGCATTTTCCGGGTCCGTCTGGCCGATGCCCCGGAACACCGACTTGAACGGCAGGATCCATAAAAACCCCAAGGCGACATAGATCAGAACTTCGATCCAGATCGGCTGACGGCCCCAGGTGCGGTCCATCCAATTCGTCAAACTGACCGCCACCACGATGTAAAGCGGCAGGCCGACCAGCAGGATCAACAGCGAAAGCCGCCGTCTGGTTCGATAGTTTAACATTAAATCAATCCGCGAATGGGTCAGTCACAAGGATCGTATCGTCACGCTCGGGGCTGGTTGACAACAGCGCCACCGGGCATTGGATCAGCTCTTCGATGCGGCGCACATATTTGATTGCCGCCGCCGGAAGCTGCGCCCAGGACCGCGCGCCTTGCGTATTTTCCTGCCAGCCCTCCATTTCCTCATAGATGGGCTGGACTTTCGCCTGCAGCGCAGCCGCCGTCGGCAGATAGTCGTAAACTTTACCATCTATCTGATAACCAACGCAGATTTTCAGTGTCTTGAAGCCGTCCAGCACGTCCAGCTTGGTCAAAGCAATGCCGTTCACCCCGGAAATTGCGCAAGTCTGGCGCACCAATACCGCGTCAAACCACCCGCAGCGGCGCTTGCGCCCGGTCACCGTGCCAAATTCATGCCCGCGTTCGCCCAGGCGCTGACCGTCGGCATCCAACAGCTCGGTCGGGAACGGCCCTTCGCCCACACGGGTGGTATAGGCTTTGACGATGCCCAGCACGAAGCCGATGGCCGATGGCCCCATGCCGGTCCCGGTCGCCGCCATCCCCGACATGGTCGTCGACGACGTCACATAAGGATAGGTGCCAAAGTCGATATCCAGAAGCGCGCCTTGCGCCCCTTCGAACAAGATCCGCTTGCCCGCACGGCGCGCCTCGTTCAGCACTTTCCAGACCGGCTGCGCAAAGGCCAACAACTTCGGCGCGATGGCTTTCAGCTTTGCCGTCAACTCCGCCCGGTCAATCGGCGTCGCCCCCAGCCCGGCCCGCAACGCGTCGTGATGGGCCAAAAGCCGGTCCAGCCGCGCCTCCAACGTCTCATCATCCGCCAGATCGGCCACCCGAATCGTCCGGCGCCCGACTTT
>JANMDM010000082.1:0-3619 GCA_031376305.1 Pseudomonadota bacterium
CTATATGGCCAGCCCGGACCGCTGGAAACTGGTGGGGCTGGAAACGCTCGACGGATCGGTGATCCCCGACGGCGCCTATGCGGTGGCGGACGGCGTCAACGCCAATGGCCAGCGCAATGTGCAGGGCCGCATCACCTCGACCTATTTCTCGCCCACAATGGGCAAGGGCATCGCCATGGGGCTGGTCAAACACGGACCCGACCGCATGGGCGAGGTGCTGGATTTCCCGGTCGATGACGGCAAAATCGTCAAGGCGCGGATCGTCGATCAGGTTTTCTATGACAAAGAGGGGGCAAAACAGAATGTCTAATGCTGTGAGCGCCTTGGACGAAAAATTTTATGCGGGCTTCGCCAAGGTTTCGGAAGCGGGCCTGCAAGGGATGATCACGCTGCGGGGCAATCTTTCTTCGGCCAAACTGAAAAAGGCGGTGAAGGCTGCCACCGGATATGATCTGCCTGCCCCGCGTCGGATTGCGATGAAAGACGGCAAGGGCGCGGGCTGGATGTCGCCCGACGAACTCCTGATCCTTGTGCCCTATGCCGATGCCGGGGCCACCGCGCTGGCTTTGAGCCGGGCGCTGGAGGGCGAACATGCCTTGGTGGCTGACGTCTCTGACGCCCGCGCCATGTTCCGGATCAGTGGGCCGAAGGCCACGGAAGTGCTGATGAAGCTCTGCCCGGTCGATTTTGCAGCGCTGGCCGATGGCGAGCTGCGCCGCAGCCGCGCGGCGCAGGTTGCGGTAGCGTTGTGGAAATCCGACACAGACGAATTCACGATCATTTCCTTCCGGTCGGTTGCGGCCTATGTGATGGGGCTTCTCGAAGTCTCCGCCCGCCCGGGGTCGGAGCTTGGCGTCACATAACCAGGGTGGTGGCGGGCGGCGACAAAACCCCCGCATTTTGCCCCGTATCCGCAGGCGATAAAAGCGGCGCCGATGATTGCTAGGCTGTCAAGAAAAGCTTTCGCGCGCGTGTTGTCATGTATTGCTCTACACGCATAGGTGTTGCAAGCTGGTGGCACTCATAGGGAGATATTCTAATGTTTAAGTTTTGCGCCACATTCTTAGTTTGCGGGATTTATGCGACCTCTGTTTCGGCGAAAACCTCGTATGAATGCACTTTCAACGTCGGGTCACGTTCCAATCTGCCAGATCGTGTACAGGTCGAATATGACCCTGCGGCCAGAAAGGCGATGGTGCTGGATCCGTTCATTAACCACTATGTAGGCGAGCCAATGGAGGCCGAAGTCCAGAAGGATAACGACCAGCGCGTTACCCTTGTCTGGCGCCTTGATATGATCAGTGCCAAGGGCGGGGGCACAATTATGCAGGATTCGACGCGGTTGACCATCCTCAAGTCCAACTTGGACGCCACAATCTCATACAGTCAGGGCGTTGGTGATGGCGAAAGCGGTTTTGGCAAATGCGCTGTGCAATAACACAAGCTGCCTTTAGCGTATTGATCGGGTGGTGGTGATGCCGGCCCTTGACCTTGGCGGCTCTTAGGGCCTTATTGCGCCGCAACACCTTCCCCTGCGCGAAAGGAAACTCTATGGCTTTTACCCTTCCTGATCTTCCCTATGCCCATGATGCTTTGGCGTCGCTTGGCATGTCGAAGGAAACCTTCGAATACCACCACGACATCCACCACAAAGCCTATGTCGACAATGGCAACAAGCTGATTGCCGGGACCGAGTGGGAAAATAAGTCGGTCGAAGATATCATCCGTGGCACCTATAACGCCGGGGCCGTCGCGCAGAACGGGATCTTTAACAATGCCTCGCAGCATTGGAACCACGCCCAGTTTTGGGACATGATGGGTCCGGGTGGCAAGGCGATGCCGGGCGCGCTGGATAAAGCCATCACCGAAAGCTTCGGCTCGGTCGCCAAGTTCAAGGAAGATTTTGCGGCGGCGGGCGCAGGTCAGTTCGGGGCCGGCTGGGCGTGGCTGGTGCGCGACAAGGACGGCAGCCTTAAGGTCACCAAGACCGAAAATGGCGTGAACCCTTTGTGCTTCGGGCAGACGGCGCTTTTGGGCTGCGATGTGTGGGAGCATTCCTACTATATCGACTTTCGCAATAAGCGTCCGGCCTATCTGACCAACTTCCTTGAAAAGCTGGTGAACTGGGAGAATATCGCCTCGCGTCTGTGATGTGCATCTGGCTGGCGACTGTGCGTCTTTGAACTGAGTTCACAGCGTAAATTTCTCAAGGGCCTGCTTGGTAGATCAGGCAGGCCTGCCTTTTTTCGGCTTGTGGCGGGACGTGCGAGCTGATTGTTTTGGGTGCAAACGGCGGTTCGATGCGGCCTTGGCGTTTGTGGGTTGTGCCCGAGATCACCATCATCGGACGAACCTGGTCCCGCGATACTGAGGTTGAAGCGGGGCGATGATCGCGATGGGGTATTTAAGAACGCGAGCGGCAAACTGGGCGCGGGTCTTTGCCCTTATACCCGCGCTCTGCACCGGTCCGGCAATCGCACAGGACTGGATTACGCCAGAGGCTTGCGAAGTGACGAAAGCGGTTCCGGATCCGACGCTGCTTGATGCAGCTGATCAGGAGGAGATCCGTGCCAATGCGGCCGCAATCAGCAACGGCGTCGGGCGACTTTGGCAGGTCACAAGCCCTCAGGGCCAGGTTTCGCATTTGTGGGGAACATTTCATTCTTCGGACCGGCTGATCCTTGATCTGCCGCCCGAGCTAACGGCATTGTTGGCCGAAGCGCGGGTTCTGGTGTTGGAATATGATCCCGTTGCCGCAAGCCGCACGGTTCTGGAGGAGCGGTTGTTGCAGGCGGGCACCTGGATGGCACCATCGGACCCGCCCTATGAAAAGACCTTTCTGGATGGGCGTGTTCTTGATTGGGCCACAGCACGGGTGACATCGGTTGCCGGCGATGATCGGGCGTTGGCGGCGCTCACCGATGCCGGGCTTGCGATGCTTTTACTATCCGACCCTTGCGAGGATTTTGCCGCCGGGGTTTTTCCCATTCAGGACTTTCGGCTGTACCTTGCAGCGTATGAGGCGGGCCTGCCCGTCGCTGGCTTGGAAAGCTGGGATGCCTTTTTGTCCGAGATGAGCCAATCTGATCGCCAGCAGGCGGCCCGGGCGATTGCAGAAGTCTACGGCTCCTACCTCAACCCCCAAAGGTTCAGCGCCGGACGGGCCGGGTCAATGGCACTGTATCTTCAGGGCCGCACCGCCGATTTGATGGCCTGGAACCAGCTCTATCTGGACCACTTCTTCGGGCGTGAAAAAGCTGCCAAGCTGGCGGCGCTTGCCAATGGCTATCTGCTCGAGGACCGCACGCGGATTTTTTTGCGCGGCCTGCGAAAGCCTTTGGATCAGGGCGCGGCGCTGATCGCCGTCGGGGCGTTCCATCTGCCGGGAAAGACCGGGCTGATAAGCCTGCTGCGCGCCGGGGGATACCGGGTCGAGCGTGTCGCAACCGCAGGCGAGGTGCGCTAAGCGCGGGCCGAGACGGGCACCGGGCAGACCTTGCACGGCGCAGTTTGGCATCTGGCCGCTTTTGCCGCCCAAGCGTTCTCAGGACAGGACCGCGCGCAGGGCGGCTTCCAGCGCAGGCACATCGGGCACCACGGTGACATAAGATTTCAGCGT
>JANMDM010000097.1:0-9169 GCA_031376305.1 Pseudomonadota bacterium
CGGCGGCCGCCACCGCCTGGTTTCATGGCCCCGGCCCCCATGGCTCAGGCGTCCAGCTGGCGCGACAGGATCGTGGCAAATTCATCGGCAAATGCCTCATATCCGCCGATGATCCGGTCACTGTCGGTCGAAAGCTTGTTGTAGAAGATAACCGCAGGAATGGCCGCCAAAAGCCCCAAAGCCGTCGCCACCAGTGCCTCGGCGATCCCCGGTGCCACCACCGCGAGCGAGGTGTTTTGCGAAATCGCGATCTGTTCAAAGGCAGACTTGATGCCCCAAACCGTGCCGAACAACCCGATGAAAGGCGCGGTCGACCCCACCGTGGCCAGAAACGGCAGGCCCCGTGTCAGGTCTTCGGTTTCTTTGACAATCGCTACATCCATTGACCGGTCAATGCGCGCCTGCGCACCTGCGATCAGCCCGCCATCTTGCCGATGCGAGCGGCGCCATTCGATCATGCCGCTGGCAAAAATCTTTTCAGACGCACCGTCGGGTTGGGTACCGATCTTTTCAAAGAGTTCGTCCAACGGCTCGCCAGACCAGAAAGCCCGGTCAAAAATCCCGGCTTCCGTCCGCGCCTGCCGATAGGCGATGAACTTCTGCACGATGATTGCCCATGACCAGACCGAGGCCACGGTCAGCATCAGCATCACCAGCTTCACGACGAAGGAGGCGCGCAAGAACAGCGCAAGCAACGAAAAGTCGATGTCCTGCGCTGCGGCTAGGGTTCCAGTATCCATATATCTCTGCTCGCCGGTTGGGCTGCCTTGGTGCAGCTCTGATTAGACATGATTCTATCGTGGATCCTTGGCGAATGCCACTCCATCCAAGTCACTTTTCTGCAACAAGCCGATCAAACCCGGCGAATTCAGGGCAAAGTTGGCACCATCAGGCAGCGGATCTCCGCCGGAAGCCGGGCGGGCGCGCCGGTTTCGGTCAGGCAAACCAATGTCACCTGCGCCACAAAAAGCCGCTCCGTACCGCGCCAGACCGCCTGCTCCAGCACGATCCGCGCCCCGGTGGCGGCCTCGGCCCGCGTCAGCACCCGCAGCTCATCGTCGAATTTTGCCGGGCGCAGATAGTCCGCCTCGACCCGTCGTACCGCAAAAACGATCCCGTGGTCTGCCTTCAGCCGCCGCTGATCAATCCCCAGATTTCGCACCCACTCGCTGCGGCCCCGCTCGATGAACTTCAGATAGTTGGCGTAATAGACGATCCCCGCCAGATCGGTATCTTCATAGTAAACGCGAATTGAGTGGCTGTGGGTCATGGTCGGGCGACTTGCCTGTGCTATTGCTGCCTTGTCACCTTACCGGCGCCAGCCCGCGAGGCAAGGCATCGCCCCAAGGCTCCCCACTGCTCACTGCTGGCGCAACAGCCCCTGCAATTCGTTTGTTGTCTCGGCAACCCGGGATGCACGGGCACCCGTCTCGTCCGCAAGCCGGCCAATTTCGGCGGCGACGACGGCGAAACCGGCGCCTGCGATCCCGGCCCGCGCCGCCTCAATCCGGGCGTTTATTGCCAACATCCGCAGCATCCGCAGAATGTCCAGTATCGGATCAGTGTCTGCCAATAGCGCCCGGCATTTTCCAGCTATTGCCGCATGCAAGGATGCCAATGCAAATTCAGACTGCTTGCGCATTTCGTGATCAATAACGATCCCTTCAAGAAACAGCAGCGCCCCACTTGCGTCAAAAACACCACCGCCCGATTCGTGTACCCAGCGGATGGAATCGTCCGGCCTGACCAACCGATAATCAACGCTCCAGTTTGACCTTTCAGCAATTGCGGCATCCACGGCATCAAACATCATCTGCCGATCATCGACATGGGCCAAACCGGCATAGGACAAAGGCGCGGTGCCCAGAAATGCCTGCGCGTCGTGGCCAGTCAGCGTGTCGACCGCCCCGACCATGACCAGCATGGTATAGTCCCGGTCATTCTTACAGCGGTACAAAAAACCGTTCGTGCGATGCACGATGCTGCCAAGGATGCTGGCATCCTCATTGCCCGATATGAAATCCATAGCCATCCCATCGCTGGCGCTCTACGGGCTGTTGATTAGCATTCGAACGATAAGGATTGCCTAATCCCGCAAGATCCGGGCTGACGGCGAGCGACAGGCAGCACTCACACGTCGCCAACCCGCGCCAGCAGCCTGAGCGAAAGCGCCTTGTCGCCCGTGGCAACCGGCAAGCCCGGATCGTAGGCGGCGCGAATGATCGCGGCGATCTGCGGGCGAAGTCCGGCACCGTTTGCAGTCTGCACCAAGGGTGACATGGTCCGAAAAGCCCGGTCCGACCACAACAGGATCGCCTGTGCTGCCAGCGATAACGCCAGATCGGCGGCAGGGACCCCGGCCAATGCTGCATCCATCTGCACAAAGGAAAAACAGGCGCGAATGGCGCCGTCCGCGTCAAACCGAAACTGCCGGAATTGATTGGCACCCTGCGCCTGAAGCCGCGCCACCAGCGGCCCCGGCCCTTCAATCATGCAGTCAAGATCCGGCACCGCCAGAAGCTCATCCCAGTCGCGACAAAAGAAGATCATGAAATTGGCGCCCTGCTCGACATCAGTCTCGGCCATCTTGTGGCCCGCCAGCATCACAACCGCCTCAATCGCCCCCTTGATCACCCGCAGCGTCGCATCATCAACACCAAAAACCAGCGGAACGATCGGCCGCGACCAGCGCGCGAACAGAAACGACCCGTCCCCCCGCGTAAACAGCGCCGCAATGTCTTCCACCAACATCTGTTGTCACCGTCGCCCAAATATCCCCGCCGGAGGCATAGAAGTTTCCCTTTGGCGCTTCAACTCGCGACCGAAACCACTGCCGCGCGTGACCTAGCCTTCGAAAAGATCAACCTGTCCGGCAAGTCGGGGCGCGGGCAGGCCCAGATGCGCCCAGGCCTTGGCCGCCAGCATCCGTCCACGCGGGGTGCGCTGGATCAGGCCTTGCTGCAACAGGTAAGGCTCGATCACTTCCTCGATGGAATCGCGCGCCTCAGACAATGCCGCCGACAGGGTTTCCACGCCCACGGGGCCACCTGCATAATTCTCGGCGATCAGACTCAGATACCGGCGGTCCGCGCCATCAAGCCCCAGATGATCAACGCCCAGCCGGGTCAGGGAAGAATCCGCAATTTCACGCGTCAGCCGCCCGTCGCCTTCGACCAAGGCAAAATCAATGACCCGCCGCAACAACCGCCCGGCAATCCGCGGCGTGCCCCGTGCCCGGCGCGCTATCTCAAGCGTCCCCGAGGCATCCGAACTGATCCCCATCAACCTGGCGCCGCGCGTGACGATATGATCCAGCTCCTCAACTGTATAGAATTGCAGCCGCGTCGGAATCCCGAAGCGGTCGCGCAAGGGCGTGGTCAAAAGGCCCAAACGGGTGGTCGCCCCGACCAGAGTGAAAGGCTGCAACTCGATGCGGACCGTGCGCGCGGCGGGGCCTTCGCCAATCACCAGATCCAGCTCGAAATCCTCAAGTGCCGGATACAGCACCTCCTCCACCGCCGGGTTCAGGCGGTGAATCTCGTCGATGAACAAAACATCGCGCGCTTCCAGATTGGTCAGGATCGCCGCCAGATCGCCCGCCCGCGCCAGCACCGGGCCGGAGGTCATGCGGAAGTTGACACCCAATTCACGCGCCATGATTTGCGCCAGCGTCGTCTTGCCCAAACCGGGGGGGCCGTGAAACAGCGTGTGATCCATGGCCACACCGCGCATCTTGGCGCTTTCGATGAAGACCCGCAGATTGGCACGGGCTTCTTGCTGACCAACAAAATCCGCCAGCGTTTGCGGGCGCAGGGCGCGATCAATATCACTGGCGACATCTTCGGGGCGGGCTGCGGCGCGCAGGGTGGGATCGGGTTCCATCACTTAGCCTTTTGGTGCCAAAAGCTTCAGCGCCGCGCGGATCAAGACCGGGGCCTCGGCCCCTTCGACGGCCCCTGCAGCTGCGGCCACGGCGCCTGCGGCCTCGCCCGGCCCATAGCCAAGGTTGATCAGTGCCGACATCGCATCCGCTGTAGCGCTGGCCAATGCCGCGGGGCGCGCAGCCGCAGCTTGGCGCGGCGATGGTGCCATAGTCTCGATCACCGCATCGCCCCCGCCCGCATCCGCAGAAAACGTCGCCCCAAGGGCCATGACGCCGGGGGCTTTTTCCTTCAATTCCATAATGACCCGCTGCGCCAGCTTTGGGCCCACACCGGGGGCTGCCTTGACCGCAGTCCAGTCTCCCAGCGCAATTGCCCGCCCGGTACCTTCAGCCCCCAACGTGCCCAAGATCGCCATGGCGGCTTTCGCACCCACGCCTTGCACCGACATCAACAGCCGGTGCCATTCCTTTTCCAACAATGTCGGAAAGCCGAACAACTGCAACAGATCTTCGCGGACCAAAAGTTCGGTAAACAGCGCCGCCGCCTCGCCTACGGCGGGCAGGCTGGCCGCCGTTCGCTGCGAGATGTGGACGATATAACCAACACCGCGCACATCAATCAGCACCTGATCCGCCGCCCGGTGTACGATTACCCCCGCAATTCGCCCGATCATGCCGCCCCCTTTATGGCTGCGGCCAATCGGCCGGCATTTTGCAAATGAAAGGCGTGACAGATGGCAATGGCAAGCGCATCCGCCGCATCGGCACCCGCCAACACCACACCCGGCAACTGATGGCGCACCATATGGGCCACCTGCACCTTATCGGCATGGCCCACACCCACCACCGCCTTTTTCACCGCATTGGGGGCATACTCCCCCACCTCCAACCCGGCCTGCGCAGGCACCAGCAATGCAATTCCCCGCGCCTGACCCAGCTTCAGTGTTGCCACCGCATCCTTATTCACAAAGGTCTGCTCAACCGCGGCCGCATCGGGCGCGTAACTGCGGATCACCTCGGTCAAGGCGGAATGCAAACATAAGAGCCGCCGCGCCAGATCGTCGGTCGCATCCGAGTGGATGATTCCATTGGCAACATGGGAAAGGCGCGATCCCTGCACCGCAATGATTCCCCAACCGAGGTTTCTCAGACCCGGATCAATCCCGAGAACGCGCATTTCCTGCCCTGCCCTGATGCCAGTTGTTGCTTTTAAGCCACGACTAGCACGAAAGGCGAACATCCGGAAGCGTTAATGCCATTGCGGTAAGCCATGACGTCAGAGTGATGCTCTGTGACCAAAAACGTCGCAAATTAATCTGAAAACGACGCTCTCTTGCGTCTATATTGAGTTTTTTGACAGTGTGTTAACGAGAAATTACCGCAATTCTTAAGATTGGAAGGTCAGGAATAGACATATGCAAAAAACGCATGGCGGGACTGACATCCGGTCCCCTTGCTCCGTTATAGCGGCGGCCCTATCTGTCATCACGTCGAAGGCAAAACCGCAATCGACGAGCCGCATGTAGAGGAAAATGAACATGTCCGCGTTTGATACGACCCGCACGAACACCGGCTTCAGCACTTTGAACCTGGTCAGCTCGATTGTCGCTTCGATCGCTTCCTGGAACGACGCGCGTGTAACGCGCACCGCCCTTGCAAAGCTTTCGGACCGTGAGCTGGACGATATCGGCCTGTCGCGTGGCGACATTGATATGATTGCGTCGCGCGCTTAATCGGCGCCCGATCAGGCGAAACATCGTCGCCAAAGGCCGTGTCGGAACACCCGACACGGCCTTTCTGGTTTAAAAATAGCCCGGCCAGTTTTGATCGCCGAGCTAACGGATGATGCGCCGAAACTGGGCCGCCAAGGCCAGCGTCACCGGATCTGCATGCAGCAGATAGGCGCCCCATTGATCGACCGTTGTCCCGGACTTCAGGGCCGCAACCCGGAAATCATAGGCGTCAGCGCCTATGGCCACCTGCATACCGGCCTTGAGCAAGATCAGAACCGCCGCCAAGACAATAACCACCCCCAGCACTTTAGGCACGGGGTGGCGGCGGCGGCGGTGACTGTTGTAGTAGCTCATGCCCAAAGCGCCCTCGGCCTCGAACCCGCCACCCTTGTCGTTAATATGTTTGATGTGGCCTAAACGGCCCTGAAATTCGTTCCTGTGCCGATCGACCATTGCGGCCTCCGATCATTTCCCTAGGGTCAGGCGCAGTTTGCAGGAAAATTAAGGCGAATTCGCGGCCCGTCAGCATGCAAAAATCGCTCAGGTGCGACGCAAAACCAGCGTGGTCCATTCCGTAATTTCATCGCGCGCCGTCAGAATGAACCCATTGCGCTTGTACACGCTCACCGTCTCATCGGCCTGAGTGTTGAGAATTCCAGACAAGATCATATAGCCGCCTGCGCCGACATGCGACGCCATGTCGGGGGCAAGCTCGATAAGCGGGCCTTTGAGAATATTGGCAAAGACCAGATCATAGGGGGCGCGCCTGGCAAGGCTGGGATGGGCGAATCCTGCCGCCTCGACACAGATCACCTTATCGCCAAGTCCGTTCGCTGCCGCATTGGCCCGCGCCACCTCGACCGCGGTTGGATCAATATCCGATGCGATCACCGGATCGGGCCAGATCGCCGCAGCGGCCATCGCCAGAACCGCAGTGCCGCAGCCGATATCGGCGATGTTCTTGCCGCGAAATCCGGCGCGGTCCAAGCGGTCCAGCGCCCGAAGGCATCCCAGCGTCGTGCCGTGGTGCCCGGTGCCAAATGCCATCGCTGCTTCGATCAGCAGCGCGACCGCGCCATCGGGTACCCGGTCAGCGTCATGGCTGCCATAGACAAAGAAGCGCCCCGCTTCGACCGGCTGCAATTCGCGTTTCACATGGGCCACCCAGTCGGTTTCAGGCACTTCCGACACGGCAAAGGGCTTGGCGCCATAAATTGCCGCCATCAGTGCCAGTTCGGTGTCATCGGGCGCCTCTTCGAAATAGACGCCAACTTCGAAATGGCCCGATCCATCCTCGATCTCAAAGACCCCGACACCTACGGGTTCGGGCAGAAAATCTTCCATCGCCGCAGCCAGCGCGTCGGCAGACTCCTTGGCTTCAAGCGTTGTCAGGGCGGAATAGGTGGGCATTGGGCCTCCGGGCGCTTTGGTCCGCGCGCCGCTTAGTCCTGCCTGAAGGGGAGGTCAAGCGCAAGCCGGAGGCGCGCCGATGCTCTGCGTCGCCGCCGATAGCAGATACCGTCGCTAAAAGAAGCTCTGCGGGTCGATATCAATGCTCAGACGCAGGTTGGCGGGCAGCTTCAACTGCCCCACCCATTCGACCAGCGCCGCCTGCAGGGCCACGCCTTTTTCAGCCTTGACCAAAAGCCGCACCCGATGTCGGCCCCGGACCCGTGCCACGGGAGCGGGGGCGGGGCCAAAGACCTGGGCCCCGATTTTGCGCAACGGCGCGTCGCGGCGTGCCAGTTCAGAGCCGAAATCAAAGACTTGCTGCACGTCGGGCGACGACAGGATGATCCCGGCCATGCGACCGTAAGGCGGCACGCCCGCAGCTTTGCGTTCCGCCGCCTCGGCTTGCCAAAACGCCTCTTCCGCCCCCGACAGGATGGCGCGGATCACCCCATGTTCGGGCTGATAGGTCTGCAACAGTGCTTCGCCAAGGCGGGCGCCGCGCCCCGCCCGGCCCGAGACCTGGCGCATGAGTTGAAAGGTCCGTTCAGCGGCGCGCAGGTCCGATCCTTGCAAGCCAAGATCGGCGTCAATCACCCCGACCAAGGTCAACAGCGGAAAGTTATGGCCCTTGGCCACCAGTTGCGTGCCAATGATGATGTCGGCCCCCCCCGCCGCAATCTCGCCGATCATTTCCTTCAGGGCCCGGGCCGACGCGAACAGATCCGACGACAGCACCGCCACCCGCGCCGCTGGGAACCGCGCCGCCACTTCCTCGGCCAGTCGCTCCACCCCCGGACCTACCGGGGCCAGCCGCCCGACGACCTGACAGGACGGACAAGCCTCGGGCATCGGCTTGCTGTCACCGCACTGGTGGCAGACCAGGCGCTTCAGGAACCGGTGTTCCACCATCCGCGCATCGCAATGCTCGCAGCCGATCTGGTGCCCGCAGGCCCGGCAGATCGTCACCGGCGCATAGCCGCGGCGGTTCAAAAACAACAACGCCTGCTCGCCCCGCCCGATCCGGTCGGCCACCCCGGCGGCCAGCGTCGGCCCGATCCAGCGGTTGGCTTCCAGCTTTTCCGCCCGCATATCCACCGCCCGCATGTCCGGCAGTTCGGCCACGCCAAAGCGCGAGGTCAGATCAATGCGCGCGTATTTGCCGACTTCGGCATTGGCCCAGGTCTCAAGGCAGGGCGTCGCCGAAGCCAGCACCACCTGCGCATCGCACAGGGACGCGCGCAGTACCGCCATATCACGGGCATTATAAAGGGCGCCGTCCTCTTGCTTGTAAGACGTATCATGTTCTTCATCGACAACGATCAGCCCCAGATTGCGGAACGGCAGGAACAATGCCGACCGCGCCCCGATCACCATGCCGACATTGCCTTCGCCCGCCATCCGCCAAAGCCTGCGGCGTTCGGTTTGCGTCACACCCGAGTGCCACTCGCCGGGCTTGGCCGCAAAGCGCGCCTCGACCCGCGTCAGGAATTCGGCCGTTAACGCGATTTCCGGCAACAAGACCAGGGCCTGCCGCCCCTGCGCCAGACATTCAGCGACTGCTTCGAGGTAAACTTCGGTCTTGCCCGATCCGGTTACCCCCTTCAGCAGCGTCGTCCCATATGCCCCGCCTGCGACGGCCAATCGCAACCGGGCCGCAGCTTTCGCCTGATCTGCGGCCAAGGGCTTGCCCGCAAGATCCGGGTCAAGATGCGGAAATGGCAGATCGCGCGGCGCATCCTCCTCGACCACCGCACCGTGCTTGACCAACCCCTTGATCACGCTGGTGGTCACCCCCGCCAGACCGGCCAGCTCCGACAAGGTGAAGGCTGCCCCGCCATATTCGGCCAATACATCCAGAACCCGGCCGCGGGCATCGGTCATCCGGTCCGGCTCGGCCCAGCCCTTGCGGTAAACCCGCCGCGGCCCCGGCGGATCGGCCAGCCCCGGCGCGCGGGTGGCCAGGCGCAGCATCGCGGGCAAAGGCGTCAGCGTGTAGTCTGCCGCCCGCACCAGAAAGCCACGCATTGCCGCGCCCATCGGCGCCGCATCCAGAACCCGCGTCACCGACCGCACCCGCGCCAGATCATAGCCGCCCTCGCCT
>JANMDM010000125.1:0-3219 GCA_031376305.1 Pseudomonadota bacterium
ACCTGCGCGCCGTCTTTCAGCGCCTTGCCGTCGGGTCCGCGCCGCGCCACCATCGTGGCTTTTTTTCCGCAGTGGCAGATGGTGCGCACTTCGCGCATCTCGTCGGCCAGTGCCAGAAGGGCCGCCGAACCGGGGAAAAGCTGCCCGCGAAAATCGACGCGCAGCCCGTAGGCCATGACCGGCACGCCCAGATCATCGACGGCGCGGGCCAGTTGCCAGACCTGATCACGGGTCAGGAACTGCGCCTCGTCCAGAAAGACGCAGGCCAGGGAGCCGGTGCGCAGGCGTTGCTGGATTCGCGTGAATAGGTCAGTTTTGGCATCAAATGTGTCGGCTTCTTCACCAATCCCGATGCGGCTGGCGATGCGGCCCTTCCCGGCCCGATCATCCAGCTGTGCGGTCATAAGATAGGTCGTCATGCCGCCTTCACGGTAGTTGTGCGCTGCCTGTAACAGCAGCGTCGACTTGCCGGCATTCATCGTTGAATAGTGGAAATAGAGCTTGGCCATGGCCCCTGATACCCCGCGATCACCGTCGGTTTCAAGCTGGCCAGTCCAAGCTGTGGTGACCTTTTTTGCGTGAACCGGGCCGATTTGCGGCCTGGCAGTGCTGCGCAAAACAAAAAATCGCCGACCCTGCTGATTCTGTTGGAACAAAATCAGCAGGGTCGGCGCAACTCATAAACACCACATAGCCATAAACGCCGCTGCCGAACTATTCGCGTGACCGCGACAGGCACGCCGACAGCGCCCTTCTCCCAAAAAACCAGACCGGTACCGGCCACTCGTACGCATTCCCCATACACGGGAACGCTTTCCAAATGACAAATTCCATCAAGCATATTAATGGGAAAGGCAGTGTTGGTTTCCCCGCCACTGCACGGCGGGGGTTTGCGGAGGCGCGGCTAAGTGAAATCTGCGGGAAATTATCTGAAACGTCACAGCGAAGCTTTGGTCAAGGATGTGGGTATCGAGGTGGCGGCGGCGTTGAGTGGAAAATCCAAGGCGACGCTTGGGCGGTACTACTCTGGCGACGCTGAACACGCGGACCGCTTCATGCCGATTGACGTGGTTGCGGCGCTTGAAAGTGCATCGCGGTTTCCGCATGTGACGGCGGCGCTGGCGGATCTGCGCGGCATCACGATGTCTTACGATCAAGAAAAGCGCAACAGCGCCAAAGGTGGGGTGAATTCCGACGTTGTGGCCTTGAGTCAGCGGTTCGCCATGCTGATGGGGGAATACAACATGTCGATTCAGGACGGTAAAATCACCATCAACGAATCCAAACGGCTGTTGACGGAAACCCTGGCGATTCAGCGGGTGCTGCTGGATATGAAGCTGCATCTTGAAGAAGAGGCGACCTGAAAGGCCGCCTCTTAGATATCATCGCCGGCGGGTTTGGGTGGCTTCAGGCCGCCCGCTCGCCTTTTGGCCGCCGCGAGATCGGGCGGCTGGAGGTGCGATTGGCATTGGCGGCGGGCTTTTGGCCCGGCTTTTGACCAAAGCGCTGGCCGGGCTTTTGACCCGGTTTCTGGCCGGGTTTCTGGCTCTGCGCCTGACGGCTGGCGCGGTGCGGGGCCGGGGCGCCTGCGGCAGGAACTTCGCCGCCGATGACCGGGATCGCGGCTTTCATCGCCTTTTCCACGGCGCGCAGCTCGTCCAGCTCGCCGGGCGAGCAGAACGCCACGGCACGGCCGTCACGTCCGGCCCGCGCGGTGCGGCCGATGCGGTGGACATAGTTTTCCGGGACGTTGGGCATCTCGTAGTTGAAGACATGGCGCACATCGGGGATGTCGATGCCGCGCGCCGCCACATCGGTGGCCACCAGCACCTTCAGCTCGCCCGAACGGAACGCCGCAAGGGCGCGTTCGCGCTGACCCTGACTTTTGTTGCCATGGATGGTGCCAACCGAAAAGCCCCAGCTTTCCAACAGTTTGGCCAGCTTGTCTGAGCCATGTTTGGTGCGGCCAAAGACCAGCGCCAGTTCGCCCGGATTTTCGCTGAGGTAATTGGCAAGAAGCTTGGCCTTGTCGCCCTGATTGACGAAATGCACGCCCTGTTCGATGCGCTCGATGGGTTTGCCGGGGGCGGCGACCTGGACCTTGACCGGATCGGTCAGATAGGTCTGCGCCAGTTCCTCCATCAGCTTCGGCATGGTCGCCGAAAACAGCATGGTCTGACGGCGTGCGGGCAGCAGTTTGGCGATCTGGCGCAAGGCATGGATAAAGCCGATGTCGAGCATCTGGTCGGCCTCGTCCAGCACCAGATAGCGCACTTCGTTCAGGGACAGGGCGCGACGGTCCAGCAGGTCGATCAGACGGCCCGGAGTGGCCACCAGAATGTCGATGCCGCGCGACAGGCGGTCAGCCTGGGCGGAAAGCGAAGCGCCGCCGACAACGCGGAAGGTGCGCACCGGGGTGTCCTTGGCGAAGGACTGGATGTTTTCGGAGATTTGCGTCGCCAGTTCACGGGTCGGGGCGAGGATCAGCGCCCGACAGGTTTTGGGGTTGGGGCGGCGGCCGATTTCCAGAAGCTGGGTCAGGATCGGCAGGCCAAAGGCCGCGGTCTTGCCGGTGCCGGTTTGCGCCAGCCCCATGATGTCGCGGCCGGCCATCACATGCGGGATGCCCTGGGCTTGAATTGGCGTCGGCGCAGTCAGGCCCAGCGCGGTGAGGTTTTCAATAACGCGGGGTGCAATCCCCAAAGTGGTGAAGTCGGTCAAGGTAGTTTCCTTGTGGGTGGCGCAGGTTCATGCGCCAAAAATCATGGCCCGGACGCCCTGACGGGCGCCGGAGGCAATAGCGGGGCGCGGCTTAAACGAAGCCGCTGGACCCCTGGCGTGACATGGGAACCGGATCAACCAGGCCTCTGCATCCGTTGCGGATACGGCTGCTCACGCGGCAGCGGGCCTTGGGTCAGGGAGGCACATGGGGGCTTTTGGGGGCAAAGTCAAGCGGTGGTTGTGGCTGCGCATCTGCGTGCCCGCCATCAGGGCACAGGTGATCACCGCCAATCAGGTGATGCTGTCGCGCCGCGATCTTGGCGCGGTTGGCCGCGAACACACGGATTTTATCCGCAGCCGGACTGTATATCTGGCCCCGCGTTCGGCTATGGTGCAGGTGATTGATGGCAACCCCGGAGAGCAGACAGGATGACCCGCACGCTTTTGTGTTATGGCGACAGCAATACCCATGGCACCCAGCCTATGGCCGCTTGGGAT
>JANMDM010000158.1:0-10323 GCA_031376305.1 Pseudomonadota bacterium
CGGTTCTGGGACAATATCGACGAGCTGAAGGCGGGGGCGAGCCGCGATGCGCGCACCTCGGACCGGATTATTTTTACCGGCGAGATATCGGACGCGGACATGGCGGAATTGCTAAATTCGGCCGCAGCCTTGGTCATGCCCTCGCTTTGGGAAGGCTTCGGCCTGCCGGCGTTAGAAGCCATGGCTTGTGGCACCCCGGTGCTGGCCTCGGACCGCGGTAGCCTGCCGGAGGTGGTGGGCGAGGGCGGCCTTTACTTCGACCCCGAGGATGGGGCGGAGCTGGCGGCCCGGGCGATTGCGGTGCTGACCGACAAAGGCCTGCAGACGGAGCTGGCCGCCAAGGCCCTGGCGCGGGCCGCGACCTTTGGCTGGGACAAGGCGGCGGAGCTGGCGGAAGTGTCGTTCCGGCAGGCACTGGGGCGGTAAGGGGTTGGGAACGCTGGGTTAATGGGGTGGTGGAGGCCAGACAGCGGCGTCGGGTCCGCGTCTGGTTTGCATACGGCATCCGTCCCGACACCGTCCCGACGTGCTGGGAGGCAGGAGGCGTTAACCAATTCGGGCGAATCGGTGCGGGCGAATGGTGGGCAATGAATGCGCACCTGCGACTGGGCTGTCGGTTAGGGCTCCCCGCGATCAACGATCTGGCAAGGGGGAGCACGCTTGGCCTCGGTTGCGAGTTTCTCGCGGCTCGCATCGCAGCTCCGCAGCGCCAGTTCATCGGCAATCTCGGACGAGACAGCCTTGTAGCTGTAGCCGTAGGCGCCCGTCGCGTTCATAGCGAAGGTTTTGAACCCGGTTTTCTTCTGATAGACCCGGAATTCCCGCGCGACCTTGTCGGCCATCGCCGGAAGGTCGGAGGCAAGGCCGGAGGGCGGAAGGGCCAGAATGAGGGCGAGAGCGGTGGCGAGTTGGCGAAGCATGTGGAACCTGTCTGTTAGTAACCGGTGGTAGTTTGCCTGCGAAACGGGTAGCCAGAAAGGCCGGATTACCTCACTCCTCCGCCTCATCCGCCTCATCCGCCTCATCCGCCACCCGCGCGAGATACTTGCCATACTGGGTCTTGAGGTAAGGCTTGGCCAGTTCCCGCAGCTGATCGGCGCTGATCCAGCCGTTCTGGAAGGCGATCTCTTCCGGGCAGCCGATTTTCAGGTTCTGGCGATCCTCGATGGTGCGGATGAATTCGGCGGCTTCCAGCAGGCTTTCGTGGGTGCCGGTATCGAGCCAGGCATAGCCGCGCCCGAGTTTTTCGACGCTGAGGGCGCCCTCGCTGCGATAGCTGTTCAACAGATCGGTGATCTCCAGCTCGCCGCGCGGCGACGGGTTGATCTTGCGGGCCCGGCCGGGGGCGGTTGCGTCGAGGAAGTAGATCCCGGTGACGGCATAAGAGCTTTTGGGGTTTTCCGGTTTTTCAACAATCGACAGCACCCGGCCCTCGCGGTCGAAATCGACGACGCCGTAGCGTTCGGGGTCCGAGACGCGGTAGCCAAAGACCGTCCCCCCGGCGCTGCGCTGATCGGCGGCCATCAAACGATCCGACAGGCCTTCGCCAAAGAACACGTTGTCGCCCAGCACCATCGCCGAAGGGGCGCCGGCCAGAAAATCCTCGGCCAGAATATAGGCCTGTGCGAGGCCATCGGGCGACGGCTGGACGATGTATTCAAAACGCATGCCCCAATCGGCGCCGGTCCCCAAAAGCGCGCGGAACTGCGGCAGGTCGCGCGGGGTCGAGATCACCGCCACATCGCGGATACCGGTCAGCATCAGGGCCGAAAGCGGGTAATAGATCATCGGCTTGTCGTACAGCGGCAGCATCTGTTTGGAGACAGAATGGGTGATCGGATAAAGCCGGGTGCCCGAGCCACCAGCCAGGATGATGCCTTTGCGGTTGGTCGTTGTCATGGGGTCGTCTCCAGTTCTTGGATCACGGTTCGAAGGCCGCTGCGCCAGTCGGGTTGGCCGATGCCGTATGTATCGCGAATGCGGGTGCAATCGAGAACCGAATTGGTCGGGCGTTTGGCGGGTGTGGGGTAGGCGGACGCGGGGATCCGGATGATGGTGGGTTTTTGGGGTTGGGCGGAGGTTGCAAAGATCGCCTCGGCAAAGTCGGCCCAACAGCACGACGGCGCACCTGCAAAGTGGAAAATGCCCGATTGGCCGCGGCCTTCGGCAAAGGCGCAGGCGATGGCCAAAAGCGCCTTGGCGATCTCATGGGCGGCAGTGGGGCCGCCAAACTGATCATCAACCACCGACAGGCTGTCGCGACCCGCGCCAACCCGCAGCATGGTTTTCACGAAGTTCTTGCCATGCGCCGAAAAGACCCAGGCGGTGCGCAAGATCACATGCGGGCCAGCGGCGGCGGTCACCTGCCGTTCGCCGTCAAGTTTCGTGGCCCCGTAAACCCCAAGCGGGGCGACCGCGTCAGCCTCGCGCCATGGGCGGGGGCTGGCGCCGTCGAAGACATAATCGGTCGAGATATGCAGGAACGGCAGGCCACGGGCGGCGGCGGCACGGGCCATGGCGCCCGGCGCGCCGGCGTTCACAAGCTGGGCGGTGGCGCGGTCTGTTTCCGCCTGATCGACGGCGGTATAGGCGGCGGCGTTGATGATGATGTCGGCGTCGGTCGTGGTCACAAGGGCGGCGCAAGCGGCGGGGTCGGTCAGATCGGCCCGGTCGCGGCCAATCGCCTCAAGTGTCATCCCCACCAGATGGGCGTGGCGCGCCAGTTCGATGGCGACCTGGCCGGTGGTGCCGAAGACCAGGGCTTTCATGCTGACCCCAGCCGTTTGCCGACCCCGTCCCGATTTTCAAGCGCGCGCCACCATGGCTCATTGGCCAGGAACCAGTCGATGGTCCGCTCAAGCCCCTGATCAAGGGTGACCGAGGGGCGCCAGCCCAATTCTTCGCGGATACGGGTCGGATCAATGGCGTAGCGCTGATCATGGCCGGGGCGGTCGGTGACATAGGTGATCTGGTTGGCATAGGCTTTGTTGCCGGGGCGTTTTTCGTCAAGGATGGCGCAGATTTTTTGCACGAGTTCCAGATTGGTCGCCTCATTCTCTCCGCCGATATTATAGCTGCGCCCGAGTTGGCCGTGCTTTACCACGGTCAGAAGTGCCTCGGCGTGGTCTTCGACGAAAAGCCAGTCGCGGATATTGTCGCCCTTGCCGTAGATCGGGATCGGCGCGCCGGAAAGCGCTTTGAGGATCACTACGGGGATCAGCTTTTCGGGGAAGTGGTAGGGGCCGTAATTGTTGGAACAATTGGTCAGCACCACCGGCAGCCCGTAGGTTTCGTGCCAGGCCCGCACCAGATGGTCAGAGGCGGCTTTGGAGGCTGAATAGGGCGAGCGCGGGTCATAGGGCGTGTCTTCGGTGAACTTTCCGGCCGGGCCCAGGGAGCCGAAAACTTCGTCCGTTGAGATGTGGTGAAAGCGGAAATCGGCTGGCTTGCCGCGCGCCGTCCAATAGGCCCGCGCGGCTTCCAGCAGGGTGTAGGTGCCATTGATATTGGTCTCGATGAAGGCCGCGGGGCCGTCGATAGACCGGTCAACATGGCTTTCGGCGGCCAGATGCATGATTGCGTCGGGCTGGTGTTTGGCAAGGATCGCATCAATGTGTGGGCGGTCGCAGATATCGGCCTGCTCGAATGCGTAAAGCGGGCTGTCTGCCACTTCGGCGACATTTGACAGGCTGCCCGCATAGGTCAGCTTGTCGAGGTTGACCACGTGGATGCCATCGCGTACGGCGCGCCGGACCACTGCCGAGCCGATGAAGCCCGCGCCCCCTGTTACAAGAAGTTTCATCGTCAGGCCCCGTAAACAAAGGGTGTGGCAAAATTTTGGAGATTGGGCGCGGCGCGGTCCTTTTCCGACAGGATGGCTTTGGCCGGATCCAGTCCCCAGTCAATGCCGATATCCGGGTCATCAAATCTCACGGCACCGTCGCAGTCGGGGGCGTAGACATCCGAGCATTTGTACAACAACTCACTGTCAGGCTCGCGGGTGACAAAGCCGTGCAGGAAGCCTGCGGGGATCAGCAGTTGGCGGCCGTTTTCGGCACTAAGGTCGACACCGGTCCACTTGCCAAAGGTGGGCGAGCCTTTGCGGATATCCACCGCCACGTCAAACACCCGGCCGCGCCCGCAGCGGACAAGCTTAGCTTGTGCATGCGGCGGGGACTGAAAATGCAGGCCCCGAACCGTCCCGACGTCGCGCGACGAAGAATGATTATCCTGGACAAAGTCGATGTCGATGCCGTTGGCGGCAAGGGTCGATTCGTTCCACACTTCCGAGAACCAGCCGCGCGCATCGCCGAACCGGCGCGGGGTCAGGATCAGGACGCCGGAAAGGGATGTTTCTTCTATATTCATCAAAAGCCTGCTCTGCAAATGTGCAAGCGTTCTAGACCGGAGCAAACCGCAAGGAAAGTGATTTGACCGGCGTTGGCAGGAAGTCGCGCTATAGCAGGATGATGTTTGATACAAACATCACCCTGCTCTAGATTTTTGTTGCTCGCGTGATTGATGAGGAAAACCGGATTCCACTTTTCCTCATCACGCTCTAGCGGAGTCTTTGTTCGGTTGTGGCGTCAAAGATCATCGCCTGTGCGGGATCAAAACTGATGCCTACCCGGCCCTCGTCGGGGGCCGGATTGCCTTCGCGCACTTCGACGGTCAGGCGCTCGCCGCTGTCGGAGCGCAGATGCACATAGGAAATGCCACCAAGGTTCTCGGTCAGGTCGACCTGATGGCTTTCGCCCGCGGCAACGATGGTAAGATGCTGAGGGCGCACCCCGATGATGACGTCTTTCCCCACCTTGAGCCCGGTCGCGGAGGGCTTGAATTTAGCGGCGAAACCTGGGGCGGACAGGGTGCCATCTGCGGTCACCGCACCTGTGCAGAAGTTCATGGCCGGCGAGCCGATAAAACCTGCGACGAAGCGGTTGGCGGGGTCGCGGTAAAGGTCCATCGGGGCGCCCACCTGCTCGATCCGGCCGGCGCGCAGAACGACGATCTTGTCGGCCAGCGTCATCGCTTCGACCTGGTCATGGGTGACATAGATCATCGTGGCGCCGATTTCCTTGTGAAGGCGGGCAATCTCGACCCGCATTTCCACGCGCAATTCGGCGTCGAGGTTCGACAGCGGTTCATCGAACAGAAAGACCTCGGGTCCGCGCACAATGGCGCGACCGATGGCCACGCGTTGGCGTTGCCCCCCCGACAACGCCTTGGGTTTGCGGGCCAGGTAGGGTTCCAGCCGCAGAATTCGTGCGGCTTCAGCCACTTTCGCAGTGATCTCGGCCTTTGGGTGCCCGGTCATCTTCAAACCGAAGCCCATGTTTTCGGCCACCGACATATGCGGGTAAAGGGCATAGGTCTGAAACACCATTGCCACGCCACGCTCTGAAGGATCGGCCCGCGTCACATCACGGGCCCCAATGCGGATCGAGCCTTCGGTGGTTTCTTCCAGCCCGGCCACCATCCGCAAAAGCGTGGATTTTCCGCACCCGGATGGGCCGACAAAGACGCAAAACTCGCCGTCATTGATCTCCAGATCGACGCCGTGAATAACCTTAACGTCGCCGTAACGTTTTACGACCCGGCTGAGAACGACGCCTGTCATGCCAATACCCCGTGTTTCATGCGTGTTTCTGATCTTCCGGGAAACGCCAGCTTTCGGCTTCGGCGGCGATCCGGGTTGCGGTTGATTTTACCCGTGCGGCACAGGCCTCAAGTGCTGCAAGTGTCGTGCGTGTGGTGGAAGATGTCAGAGACAGTGCCCCAAGAACGCGACCTTGCGCCGACAGGATTGGTGCCGCGACGCAAATGATCCCCGGCTCATGTTCCTCGCGGTCAAAGGCATGGCCATTGCGGCGGATGTCAGAAAGTTCGGCCCGCAACGCGCCAACGCTGACCAAAGTCTTGTCGGTATACCGGTGAAAAGACATTTGCGGCAAAAGCCGCGCCAGATGATCTTCGGACAGAAACGCCAGCATGACTTTGCCGACGCCCGTGCAATAGGCGGGTCCGACTTTCCCGGCCTGACTGAACATTTCGATCGGCACCGCTGCGTTGCGTTTATCGACGTAAAGGACGTGTGAATTGTCGAGCTGGGCCAGATGCACGGTTTCGCCCATTTCTGCGGAAAGCCCGTCAAGGAACGGGCGCGCGATGGGCGCCAGCGACGATTGTCGCCATGCGGCATGGGCCAAGCGCACCAGACGCATGCCAAGTGCATAGCTTCCGTTATCAGGATCAAGGTTCAGCATCCCCTGGCTCGTCAAGGTTTGTAAAAACCGAAAGAGCGTTGCTTTGGGGTAGGGGCTGCCTGCCAGCAATTCTGAAAAGCGCACAGGACGACCGAAGGCCGCCACCTGGTCGAGCACTTCCAGCGCCTTGCCGACCGTTCCGTCGGCGGATTGCTTGGTAGCCATGTGACCTCCCTTGTGTCCAGGGTGCGGATGTTTGCGCATCGAGGAAACTATTGACAAGTGTAGCCGAGTCGCGATTATGGTTTCAAGATATAAAACTAAGTTTCACATAATGGAACCATTCGGGAGGATAACATGTTCCATATTTCCAAACGCGGGATCGCGGCTGCGGCCGTTTCTGCGCTGCTCAGTACGACTGCCCTGGCGGGTGATCTGGTATTGAACACCGACACTTCGGATCCGGCCCCCAAGGCTGCGTTCGAACAGTTGATCAAGGATTTCGAGGCTGAAAACCCCGATATCAAAGTGACTGTGAACCTTTTCGACCATGAAGGTTACAAGACGGCGATCCGCAACTTCCTGACCGCAGACGCCCCGGATCTGGCCACATGGTATGCTGGCAACCGTATGGCGCCCTTCGTCAATGCGGGTCAGTTCGAAGATGTCTCGGACGTTTGGGCCGCCAATGGCTTGAACGATTCGCTCAAATCCGCAGCGGCGTCTATGACCATCGACGGCAAGCAATGGGGCGTGCCCTATACTTACTACCAATGGGGCATCTATTATAACAAAGACGTCTACAAACAGGTGGGCGTGACCGAGCCGAAGACTTGGGATGAGTTCATCGCCAACTGTGCAAAGTTCAAGGAAGCTGGCATCGACTGTCTGACCACCGGGACCAAAGCCCTGTGGCCGGGGGCAGGCATCTTTGATTACATGAACCTGCGCACCAACGGCTATGAGTTCCATATGGACCTGACGGCTGGCAAGATCGAGTGGACCGATCCCCGCGTTCGCGAAACCTTTGCGCAATGGGCGAAGCTGGTCGAGCCGGGCTATATCACCGCCAATCACGCTGCGATCGATTGGCAGGATGCGTCAGCGCTTCTGGTGCAGGGCAAGGCAGCAAACTTTGTCATGGGCAACTTTGCCGTCGACATTTTTAAGAAGGGCGGCATGACCAACGACACGCTTGGCTTCATGCCATTCCCGGAAATCACTCCGGGTATCCCGCGCGCGGAAGATGCGCCGACCGACACCATCCACATCCCGGCTGGTGCCAAAAACAAGGAGGACGCGAAGAAGTTTCTCGCGTTTGTCGCCCGTGCTGATGTGCAGACCAAGATGAACGAAACGCTTGGTCAGTTGCCTGTCAACAATGGCGCCACGGTCGGCGATGATCCGTTCTTGCAGTCGGGCTTCAAGATGCTGTCCGACAGCTATGCGCTGGCACAGTTCTTTGACCGTGACGCGCCCGCGGAAATGGCCAAGCTTGGCATGGAAGGGTTTCAGGAATTCATGGTGGTTCCTGCCAATCTCGACGCGATACTGGAGCGGCTCGAAGAAGGTCGCAAACGCATCTACGCGCAGTGAAACTAAAGGCGGCCGGGGGAATACCCCGGCCGCCTTTTTCTTGGAACATGTATCGGTGATCCTGGGCGGAGGGGAGTCATGGCTGTAACCGGGGTAGGCACAGATCAACGATCCTGGTGGCGGCAGAACCAGCAATGGCTGACCCCCTGGTTGTTTCTGGCGCCGGGGATGGCGATGTTCGCGGGCTATGTGATTTGGCCGATCTTCCAGAGCTTCTGGCTGTCGTTCTTCGATTGGGATGGATTGGGCGAAAAGCGTTGGCTGGGTCTGAGCAATTATTCTGAGCTGTGGGGTGACCGGGCTTTCTACACCTCGCTGAAAAATAACGTGATCTGGCTGTTGCTTTATCTGCTCGCGGTGCCTGCGGGGCTGGCTATTGCCATATTTCTGAACCAGACAGTGCGGGGGATCAGACTTTACAAGTCTCTGTTTTTCTTTCCATTCGTTATCAGCCAAGTCGTCGTTGGGCTGATGTTCTCGTGGTTCTATGCGCCGAATTTCGGGCTGTTGTATAAGCTGACCGAATGGTTGACAGGAACCGGGATTGCAGTGTTGGCAGACCCCAATCTGGTGACCTATGGCATCATCGCCGCCGGGCTGTGGCCGCAGATCGCCTATTGCATGATCCTCTACCTCACCGGGCTCAACAATGTCTCGCCGGATCAGGTTGAGGCAGCGCGGTTGGATGGAGCCAAGGGGCTGAAGATGCTCTGGTATGTGATCTTGCCGCAACTTCGCCCCGCCACGTTCATTGCCGTGGTGGTGACGGTGATCGGGGCGTTGCGGTCGTTCGATCTTGTGTCGATCATGACCGATGGCGGGCCGTTTGGGTCCAGCCGGGTGCTGAGTTTCTATATGTATGAGCAGGCCTTGTCGGAATATGGCTACCGGATGGGTTACGGTGCGGCGATTGCCGTGGTGTTGTTCCTGATCATGATGGTCTTCATTTCGGGCTTCATCTGGAAAATGATCCGTGACGAGAAGGAGGGATACTGAAATGTTCCCCCGTCCCATTGCCCAAGTCTCGGCCCCGGCGCGGGTCGCCTATCAGGTGGCTTTGCCGGTTGCGCTGATCTTGTGGCTTTTGCCGCTGTTGGGGGTGGCGCTGACCTCGGTGCGGCCATCGTCGGATCTTGCGGCAGGGAACTACTTTGGCATGCCGTCGTCGATTGCGTTTTCCAATTACCTGGAGGTGTTCCAGAGCTCACCCATCGCCCATTACATTCTGAATTCCTTCAAGGTGACGATCCCGACGGTCATAGGAGTTGTGGCGTTGTCTTGCCTGACCGGCTTCGCGTTGGGCGTCTACAAGTTCCGCGCCAACCTCTTTATCTTCTTCGCATTTGTTGCGGGCAACTTTGTCCCTTTTCAGATTCTCATGGTGCCCGTGCGCGACATCACTTTGAACCTTGGCCTTTACAACTCATCCCTGGGGCTGATCCTGTTCCATGTGGCGTTCCAGACCGGGTTTTGTACGCTGTTCATGCGAAACTTCATCCGCGCGCTGCCGTTCGAGCTGATCGAGGTGGCGCGGGTCGAAGGGGTGGCGGAATGGCGGATATTCTGGTTCGTGGTGCTGCCGCTGATGCGGCCGGCGATTGCGGCGCTTTCGGTGCTGATCTTCACCTTCATCTGGAACGACTATTTCTGGGCAACGGTCCTGACCACAAGTGCCGACACCCAGCCGGTAACGGCGGGGCTTTATTCACTGAACGGCCAGTGGATTGCTGCCTGGCACCTTGTCTCGGCAGGCTCGATCGTGGCGGCATTGCCGCCGGTGGCGATGTTCTTTATGATGCAAAAGCACTTTATCGCCGGGCTGACACTTGGAGCGGTAAAATGACCAAGATTGCCTTCATCGGCGCCGGATCGACGGTGTTTATGAAAAACATCATCGGCGACGCGTTGCATCATCCGGCGCTGTCCGGGGCGACCATTGCGTTAATGGATATTGACGCCGCACGGCTGGCCGAGTCCGAAGTGGTGGCGCGCAAGCTGGTCGAGACTTTGGGTGCCACTGCACGGGTTGAAACCCATACGAGCCAGCGACTGGCGTTGCAGGGCGCGGATTTTGTGATCGTCGCGTTTCAAATTGGTGGCTACAAACCCTGTACCGTGACCGACTTCGAGGTGCCAAAAACCTACGGCCTGCGCCAGACGATTGCCGATACCTTAGGTGTCGGCGGGATCATGCGGGGATTGCGAACGGTGCCGCATCTGTGGGCGATTTGCGACGATATGCGCGCGGTTTGCCCCGATGCCATCATGCTGCAATACGTCAATCCGATGGCGATCAATACCTGGGCGATTACAGCGCGTTATCCCGACATCCGCCAGGTCGGCCTGTGCCATTCGGTGCAGGGAACAGCCGCCGAACTTGCGCGCGATATGGATATACCAGTCGAATCCTTGCGGTACCGTGCGGCGGGTATCAACCACATGGCGTTTTATCTGACGTTGGAGGCGCGAAGTGCCAATGGGTCGTATAAAGACCTCTACCCGGCGCTGCGCGACGGTTATC
>JANMDM010000225.1:0-17782 GCA_031376305.1 Pseudomonadota bacterium
TCGTCTGGCCCATATCACCACCTCGCTCTCGCTTTCCATCATTGGCTGCGTGGTCAATGGTCCGGGGGAAGCTTTGATGACCGACATCGGCTTCACCGGCGGCGGCGCCGGATCCGGCATGGTCTATCTGGCGGGCAAGCATAGCCACAAGCTCGGCAATGACAAGATGATCGACCACATCGTCGAGATGGTCGAGGCCAAAGCCGCGCAAATTCAGGCGACTCAGGACACGGCTGAGTAACCCAGCCCATTCATCTTTGCAAAAATATCCCCGCCGGAGGCTTCCCCCAGTCCGGCAGGGTCAGCCCCCCCGTTGACGTCCGCGCCGTGCCCGGATAGCTGACCGCCATGGCACGCATTCCCCTTCTTCAGCTTTCCGGCATTTCACTCACCTACGGCGGCGATCCGGTCTTTGACGGGCTTGATCTGACCGTGCAACCGGGGGACCGGGTGGCGTTGGTCGGGCGCAACGGCTCAGGAAAATCAACCCTGATGAAGATCATGGCCGGACTGGTCGAGGCGGACGCCGGCACCCGCGTGGTGCCGCCCGGTGTCACTGTCGGCTACATGGAACAAGAACCCGACCTCTCGGTCTTTGCCACATTGGGCGACTTTGCCAGCTCTGGCCTGCCCGAGGGCGAAGACTACCGCGTCGCCGTGGTGGCCGAAGGGCTGAAGTTCAACCCCGAGATGCCGGTCGCCTCGGCCTCCGGGGGCGAACGCCGTCGGGCGGCACTTGCCAAGTTGCTGGCCGAAGCCCCGGAACTGATGCTCTTGGACGAGCCGACCAACCATCTTGACATCGAAGCGACGCTTTGGTTGGAACAAGAACTCGCCGACACTCGCGCGGGCTTCGTGCTGATCAGCCACGATCGCGCCTTCCTCAGGGCGCTGACCCGTGCCACGCTGTGGATCGACCGCGGTGCGGTGCGGCGCAATGCGCAAGGGTTTGCGGGCTTCGAGGATTGGCGCGAAACCACCTGGGCCGAAGAAGATGACGCCCGCCACAAGCTGGAACGCAAGATCAAGCACGAAGCGAAATGGGCGGTCGAAGGCATCTCGGCGCGGCGTAAACGCAATATGGGCCGGGTGCGGGCCCTGCAGGATCTGCGGGCCGAACGCTCCTCGATGATTCGTCGTCAGGGCGCCGCCGATCTGGCTTTGGATTCGGGTCAAACCTCCGGCAAACTGGTGATCGAAGCCAAGGGCATCGCCAAGGCTTTTGGGTCACGGCTGATCCTCAACCCCTTCGATCTGAAAGTGCTGCGCGGGGATCGCGTGGCCTTTGTCGGCCCGAATGGTGCGGGCAAAACCACGCTGCTGAAAATGCTGACCGGAGAGATCCCGCCCGACGAAGGCAGCATCCGCCTTGGTACCAATCTTGACATCGCCGTCTTCGATCAGGCCCGCTCGACACTCGATTTCTCGATGTCGCTTTGGGACGGTATGGTTAATGACCCCGACATGGCGGTCTCGGGCCGTTCCGATCAGGTCATGGTGCGCGGCCAGCCCAAACATGTGGTGGCCTATCTCAAGGACTTCCTCTTTGACGAATCGCAGGCCCGCGCCCCCATCGGCTCGCTTTCGGGCGGCGAACGGGCGCGGCTGTTGCTGGCGCGGATCATGGCGCGGCCCTCGAACCTGCTGATCCTCGACGAGCCGACCAACGACCTTGACGTTGAAACACTCGACCTGTTGCAAGACATTCTGGGCGACTATGACGGCACCGTGCTTCTGGTCAGCCACGACCGTGATTTCATCGACCGCGTTGCCACGACCACCATAGCCCTGGAGGGGGAAGGCCGTGCCACGGCCTATGCCGGGGGCTGGAGCGACTATCAGTCACAAAGGGGCGCCCGTCAGGTCGAGTTGGCAAACGCCGCCAAGTCCGCACAGAAATTTACCCCCGCCGCTGCGCATGCAACGCGGAAGTCCGCCCAAACTGGCCTGACTTTCACCGAAAAACACCGCCTTGAGGCGTTGCCAGGCGTGATCGAAAAGCTCGAAGCTGAAGTTGGAAAACTCAGCGACTTTCTCTCAGACCCCGACCTGTTCGGGAAATCCCCCGATAAATTCCGCCGGGCGTCCGAAGGCCTGTCCGAACGGCAAGCGGCACTGGCAGCCGCCGAAGAGGAATGGCTGATCCTAGAGGGAAAGGTCGCTGGCTGACCGGCTCAGGACAGTTCGAACAGCTCAACCGGATTGCCGGATGGGTCGCAGCACAGAATTTGGTGTCCGCCGGGGCCAGTGACCACATCGTTGCGGAACCAGACACCGGCAGCCCGCAGACGCGTCACCAGTGCGTCAAGATCATCGACGATCAGCACCATGCGGTTCCACCCGCCCGGACAGGGCGCCGCGCCGTCGGGCATTGGCCGCGATGCTGAGGCCAACGGTCCTGCCAGCCAGAGCGTCTGGTCGCCCCGGCTGAGAATCGCCATGGCCGGACCGAACTGTTGCACCGGCACAAAGCCCAACTGCGCGGTGTAGAAGCCGACGGCGGCATCGACATTGTCGACAATGCAGCGAAATATTGCCATGTGGGCTCCTGTCAACTGTGCGCCACAAAAAGCTTAGCACGGCAGCCGTGGGGCGCCGCCATTCTTTTGCTGAAACCGGGCGCGCTGTGCCCCGGATTAGCCGCAGGCGGCCCCGCGCGAAAAAAAGGACCGCCCCTTGGGGGGCGGCCCGGTACTCGCTACGAAACGAGTCGGCGCTGTCGGATCACGACGCTGGCAGCAGCACCGTGTCGATCACATGGATCACACCATTCGACTGCATCACATCGGCGACGGTCACGGTGGCGACATTGCCCTGGCCGTCCTCGATCATCACCTTGCCACCCTTCGAGGTCAGGGTGAAGTCGCAGCCACCAACGGTTTTGACCACATGCTCGCCGCCGTCATTCTGGATCATGCCCATGACCGCTTCAGCGGTGGCGTTGGCCGCAACCACATGGCAAGTCAGGATCTTGACCAGAGTGTCCTTGTTTTCCGGCTTCAACAGGTTTTCAACGGTGCCTGCGGGCAGTTTTTCAAAGGCGGCGTTGGTCGGTGCAAACACCGTGAACGGGCCTGCGCCCGACAACGTCTCGACCAGACCGGCAGCCTTCACGGCGGCAACCAATGTCGTGTGATCGGCTGAATTCACGGCGTTCTCGATGATGTTCTTGGTCTCGAACATCGCCGCTCCGCCAACCATCGGGTTTTCCGCAAACGCCGGGGCAGCGGCGGAAAGCGCGAAAACGGCGGCGAGGATCCGGGTGGTAAGGGTCATGTCAGTCTCTCCTGTCGGGCGGAGGAGGACCGCCCCCCTCTCGCATGACCTGAGTTACGGGCGCGGTTCGGGGTAAGTTGCAGACGACAAGAATCTTTTTTGAAAGCTGTTTGTCGGCAGGACAAATCTTGTTCAGATGTCGCCGACGACCGCAGCGACCAGAATTGGCCCGGTGGCTTTGCCGTCGGGCGCGCCGCCTTCAGGTTCAAGCGTAACCGCCAGGGTCGTGCCCGCAGGCAGCGCATCGAGCGCCACGCGCAGATCGCCGTCGCGCAGGAGGCCAAGAGAGATCGCCTTCTGCCCCGCCGGGATCACCCATAACTCGTAGTCCTTACCCGCAGTGGCGGCAGGTCCCGCACTGCGGGTAAAGGTCAGCTCGCGTGTGGTTGCGTCAAAATTCGCCGCCACGACCAAAGGCTGATTTTCACCGGAAAGAGTAACAGAACGCACCTCATGCGGGGTCAGGGCCGGCCAGACGAACACCAGCGCCAACGCCGCCAGCCCGGCAGTGACTGCGCCGAAGAAGGGCAGCCGCCAGCGGGCAGGGCGGGCGGCTTGTGCAAACAGCCGCGCCTCAATCCGGGGCAAGAGCTCGACAGACGGCAGCATGTCCGCATAGCCGTCGTTCAGTGGCGCAAGGCGCCCGGTCCATTCCACAACCAGGGCCGCAAAACTGGCGTCAGACGCGATCAACCGTTCGGCCTCAAGCCGGTCTGGCAGCGGCAGCGTGCCAAGCACATACTCGGCCGCCATCCCCTCGCGATCAGGCATATGATCCGCAGGCCCGCTCATGCCTCCAGACACTCCTTCAGTTTCAGCAGACCCCGGCGCAGCCAGGACCGCATGGTGTTTATGGGCACATCATGGCGTACGGACAGTTCCTCATAGGACAGACCGGAAAGATAGGCTCCCCGTATGGCTTCGGCCTTGGGCGGCTCCAGTGTCTCAAAACAATCGACGATCCGTCGCGCTTCGCCCTTGGCCACCACTTGCGCTTCGGCGCCGGGGTTAGGATCGCGGATTGCCAGCAAGGCCTCTTCCCCGGCATTGGGTTTGGGTCGGGCGCGCAGCCGGTCAATCGCATGGTTGCGGGCGATGGCAATCAGCCAAGTCATGCCACGCGCCCGTTCCACATCAAAGCGGCGGGCATTCAGCCAGACCCTGGTAAAGACTTCCTGCACGGCATCCTCCGCTTCGGCGCGATCTTGAAGGATACGGAATGCAACACCAAAGAGTTTCGCCGACGCTGCCGAATAAAGCGTCCGAAACGCCCCACGGTCCTGGCCCGCGACGCCCGTGATCAGATCGGCAATGGGGTCAGCACTGCTCAAATGCTACTCGCGCCGCCGCCGCCGCCCACCTTCACCACCAGAACCAGAGGTGTTGAAGCTGACATCGGGTAGGGTGACGATGGCCGAAAGTTCAGGAAATAGCGCCGTGGCATGCGGAATCGCACTGGCGGCCACGAAATGCTCCTGAAAGCGCGGCTCAATGGCGGTTTCGACTTTGTGAATGCGGTTCACCTCGGCCTCGATCGCTGCGCGGGCGGCGACATTGCACAAGGCAATGCGCGCGCCAGTGCCCGCAGCATTACCTGCCGAGGTCACTTTTTCAAGCGGGCAATCGGGGATCATCCCCAAAACCATCGCGTGTTTAGGGCTGATATGGGCGCCAAAGGCCCCGGCCAGCGTCACCCGGTCGACCTTTTCGATCCCGAGTTCGTCCATCAGCAACCGCGCCCCTGCATAAAGGGCGGCCTTCGCCAATTGGATGGCGCGAATGTCGCCCTGGGTCACGGTAATCAACGGCCCGCCGTCGGCAGTGCCATCATGCAAGACATAGTTGTGGGTGCGCCCTTCGGCTTGCATCCGCGCCGTACCGGTTTGTTCAGCCGAACCGATCAGACCGCCCGCATCGACCAGCCCCGCCATACGCATTTCGGCCACAACTTCGATGATCCCCGATCCGCAGATGCCGGTGATCCCGGTCTGGGCGGTGGCGGCCGCAAAGCCTTCGTCCGTCGACCACAGATCACAGCCGATAACGCGAAAGCGCGGTTCTTTTGTCACCGGGTCAATCTCGACCCGCTCAATCGCCCCCGGTGCGGCCCTTTGGCCCGCAGAAATCTGTGCGCCTTCAAACGCCGGTCCTGTGGGGGAGGAACAGGCCAGAACCCGCGCCTCGCTGCCCAACAGGATTTCGGCATTGGTGCCGACATCAACGATCAGCACGATGTCCTTGGATTTGTTCGGCTCTTCCGAAAGCGCCACGGCGGCGCAATCGGCACCGACATGTCCGGCAATGCAGGGCAGGATATAGACCTGGGCGTTGGTGTTGAGCGCCATCAGATCCAGCTCGCGCGCGGGCAGACTCATGCTTTCCCCGGTGGCCAGTGCGAAGGGGGCCTGACCCAATTCAACCGGGTCGATCCCCAAAAGCAGATGGTGCATGACAGGATTGCAGACAAACACCGCCTCGACGATATGGGCAGGGTCAATCCTGGCCTCCTCCGCCGTGACCCTAGCCAGATCATTCAGGGCGCTGCGCACCACGCGGGTCATTTCCACGTCGCCACCGGGGTTCATCATCACATAGCTGACGCGGCTCATCAGATCTTCGCCAAAACGGATCTGCGGGTTCATCTGGCCGGATGAGGCCAGCACCGTGCCATCGGTCAGATCGCACAGATGCGCGGCGATGGTCGTGGATCCCAGATCGACCGCCAGCCCGTAAAGATGACCTTCGAAAAATCCCGGCCAGATATCCAAAAGCCGGGTCTGCCCATGATGGTCATGGTGGATGGCCACGGTGACTTTCCACTCGCCCTTGCGCAGCACCGGCTGCAAGCGGCGCATCAGGCCCAGATCGGCGGTCAGACCCTCAATCTGCCATTGCTCGCGCAGCGCAGCGCACAACCGTTGGAAATCGCCAGAAGGCTCGTGCATGTCGGGTTCCTGCACCTCGACGTAATAGGTGCGGGTTGCCGGATCCATGGTGATGTCGCGCACCGTCGCCGATTTGCGGATCACCTGACGGTGGACCTGGCTTTCCGGTGGCACGTCGATGACAATATCGCCCATGACCTTGGCTTGACAGCCCAGACGCCGCCCTTCGGTCAATCCGCGAATGCGTTTATAGCGCTCCTCGACCGAATTCCATTCCGACAACGCATCCGCGCTGACCGTGACGCCATGCTTGGCAAACTCGCCATATCCGGGGGTGATCTGGCACTTGGAACAAATGCCGCGTCCGCCGCAGACCGAATCAAGATCCACGCCCAATTGCCGTGCTGCGGTCAGCACCGGAGTGCCAAGCGCAAACCGCCCCCTTTTGCCCGAGGGGGTGAAGATGACGAGAGCGTCGTCATGCATATCGTTCATGGCCATCTCCAGGGTCTTTTGTCCGCACCTGCCCTTCTAGGGCCTTTGTGGCCAAGGGCAATGCCTGTCCGCGGCAGCTTGCGGTCTGCCCGCGTCAGAAGCGGCAAGATTATCCGCGCGCGAAACGGCAAAGCCCGCCACATGCGAAAGCGGCCACCAGGGGATAGGTCAGATCAGGAACAACGATCCCGGCAAGTGGGGCTGGCATATCCGCATTGGTCCCGGAGTGGCCAAGCCACGGCGCAACGCCAAGCGACGACAGTGCAGGCGGCAGACAACGGGGCACCAAGGCCAAATGTCGCCCTAGTAGTTGCGGATCAGCCCGACCAGACGTCCCTGCACCTTCACTTGATCCTCAGGCAACACCCGGGTTTCATAGGCCGGGTTCGCGGCCTCCAGCGCGATCATGCCGCCACGGCGACGAAAACGTTTCAGGGTTGCTTCATGCCCCTCGATCAAGGCGACGACGATATCGCCGTTCTCGGCCGTTGATTGTTCGCGGATCACTACGATATCGCCATCGTTGATCCCGGCGTCGATCATCGAATCGCCCTTTACCTCAAGGGCGTAGTGCTGGCTTTTGCCCGACAGCATCGAGCCGGGCACCGCCACATGATGGGAGACTTCGGAAATCGCCTCGATGGGAACGCCAGCAGCAATCCGCCCCATCACCGGCAGCTCCATCGCATCGACGGCGGCCACCTGCATCGCGCCGCGCGGTGGATCGGTGCGGTCGCCCGTGATAACCTTGGGGTTAAAGCCAGGCTTTACCATCGCTTCGGGCAGTTTGATGATCTCAATTGCCCGCGCCCGGTGGGCCAGCCGCCGGATGAAGCCACGTTCTTCCAGCGCCGTGATCAGCCGGTGGATCCCTGACTTCGATCGCAGGTCCAGCGCATCCTTCATTTCGTCGAATGACGGAGGCACACCCTCCATTGCCATGCGGTTTTGAATGAAATCAAGAAGTTCCAACTGCTTGCGGGTCAGCATTGTGCCTGTATCCTTCAGCCCATATCCACGCCGTTCATCCAGTGTTCTACCCCTGTTCCCTTTTTGTGTCAATAATTCCCGACAGGTGTCAGAGTGGCAGGTAAAGGACGGTTTCGCCTGCGGACCGTGCGCCATCCTCCGGCGGGCGGATCAACAGCGCATCGGCTTCCGACAGGATCGACAACAGGGCGGAATCCTGACGATCAAAAGGGCGGATTTCCGCTTGGCCCGCGGCGTCGGACAGCCGGGCCCGCATGTAATGGGCGCGGGGGCCATTGGCCGCGACGGCAAGCCCCAGCCGCGCCTGTCGCAAATCATGCCGCCCCGGCAGCCCCTGCATCGACGCCAGCAGCGGCAACAAGAACAAATGTGCGCAGACGATCGCCGAAACCGGATTGCCCGGCAGCCCCAGCATCACCGCTTCGCCCAGCCGGCCGGCCATCAAAGGCTTGCCCGGCCGCATGGCAATCCGCCAAAACGCCCGCTCCAACCCCAGATCGCCCGCCACCTTGCCCACCAGATCATGATCGCCGACCGAGGCGCCGCCGATGGTGACAATCACATCCGCCCCCGCCGCCAGCCCGAAGGCAAAGCGCAGCGCCGCCTCGCTGTCGCGGGCAATCGGCAGCATCCGTGCCTCGGCGCCCGCCGCCTCGGCCAAAGCCGCCAGCGCGAAAGAGTTGGAGGCGATGATCTGATCTGGCCCCGGTTGCTCACCCGGCATCACCAGCTCATCCCCGGTCGCAAGAAGCGCCACCACCGGGCGGCGGCGGACAGGGACTTCGGCGATATTCATCGACGCCAGCAGCGCCAGATCGGCAGGGCGCAGCCGTCTTGGCGCCTCAAACCGGTCACCTTTGCGGAAATCCTGCCCTGCCGGGCGGATATTGGTGGCCTGCCCAAGCCGCTCACCCAAGGTGATCCGCGCGCCGTCGCGCGTCACATCCTCTTGCAACACCACGCGGTCGGCGCCCATTGGCACCGGCGCACCGGTAAAGATCCGCACCGCTTGCCCCCGGCCCGTCCGGCCAGCATAGGCATGACCGGCACCCGCCTCACCAATTACCGAAAGTGCCGCGCCAGCCTGATGATCCGCCTCACAAATCGCATAGCCGTCCATGGCCGAAGCGGCAAAGGGCGGTTGCGTCAAACCGGCCACAGCCGTTGTCGACATCACCCGCCCAGCGGCTTTGCGCAGCGCTACGGCTTCCTCCGGCAGCACCCGCCCCAGTGCCAGAATCCGCGCCAGCGCCGCTTCGACCGAAATCACCGTTCCGCCTCATAACGTCCTGACTTGCCGCCATCTTTCAGGATTACGCGCAAGCCCTCGATCACCATTGATTTCTCGACCGCCTTCAGCATGTCATAGACCGTCAGCGCCGCCACCGAAGCCGCCGTCAGGGCCTCCATCTCGACCCCGGTCTGACCGGTGGTTTTGACCGTGGCTTCAATCCGCACACCGGGAAGGTCCGGATCGGCTTTCAGATCAAGCGTCACCTTGGTGATCGGCAAGGGATGGCACAACGGGATAAGATCGGCCGTGCGCTTGGCTGCCATGATCCCCGCCAGCCGCGCCACGCCCAGCACATCGCCTTTTTTCGCCCGACCCTCCACGACCAATGCCAAAGTCTCAGCCCGCATTATCACCCGCACCTCCGCCACCGCCAGCCGGTCGGTCACCGCCTTGCCCGAGACATCGACCATCTGTGCGCGGCCCTGCGCGTCGAAATGGGTCAGCGGCATCTCAGCCTCCCGCCGATGCGGGATCGGCAAGCAATGCCCGCGTCGCCGCCGCGACATCCGTCTGCCGCATCAGGCTTTCGCCGATCAGGAAATTGCGTGCCCCGCATTGCGCCATATCCGCCAGATCGCCGGGGGTGAACAGCCCGCTCTCACAGACCAGCATCCGCCCTTCTGGCACCATCGGTGCCAACCGCCGGGTCGTCTCCAGCGTCACTTCAAAGGTCTTGAGGTTCCGGTTGTTCACGCCGATCATCGGGGATTTCAACTGCAATGCCCGTGCCAGTTCCGCCTCGTCATGCACCTCGATCAGCGCGTCCATCCCCCAATGCGCCGCCGCATCCTCCAACTCGGCCGCCAAAGTATCAGACACCGAGGCCATGATGATCAAGATACAATCCGCCCCCCAGGCCCGCGCCTCCGCCACCTGATAGGGATCATAAAGGAAATCCTTACGCAAGGCAGGCAGGGCCGCCGCCGCCCGTGCCGCTTGCAAAAACTCCGGCGCACCCTGAAACGACGGCGCGTCGGTCAGCACCGACAGACAGCTCGCGCCACCCGCCGCATAGGCCCGCGCCAAAGCCGCCGGATCGAAATCCGCCCGGATCAGACCCTTGGACGGCGACGCCTTCTTGATCTCGGCGATCAGCCCGTAGCCTAGCCTCGAAGCCCGGCTCAGCGCCTGACAGAACCCCCGCACCGGCCCCGCCGCTTTCGCCGCGGCTTCCACAGTGTTCACGGGCCGCAGGCGCTTGGCGGCCGCCACTTCTTCAAGCTTGTAAGCCTTGATCTTGTCGAGAATATCCATGCCCCCTCATAAGCCCAGGCCGACCTTGTGAAAAGGGCCTGCCCGCGCAGCCGGCTTTTTCTTTGCGCAAATACTCACAGCAACCGCGCGGCCGCCGCTCCGGTCCAATCGATCGGCACCGCGCCGCGTGCCGCCAGCCAGTCATTGACCCGGCTGAAAGGGCGCGAGCCAAAGAACCCCCGCCGCGCCGACAGCGGCGAGGGATGCGGGCTCTCAATGATCAGATGCCCGCCTTTGCGAATATGGCCGCGCAGGCCCTGCGCCTGCGCCCCCCATAAAACAAAGGCGCAAGGCCGGGCCGAAACCGCGTCCATCAGTTCTTCGGCCAGCCGCTGCCAGCCAAGCTGCGCATGCCCCCCGGCGGTACCACTGGGCACCGACAGGCAGGTATTCAGCAGCAAGACCCCTTGCGCGGCCCAGGGACGCAAATCCCCGTTGGCAGGACAGGCGCCGATATCCGCCACCATCTCGGCATAGATGTTCTGCAGCGACCGGGGCAGGGGCCGCACGTCGGGCTCAACCGAAAACGCCAGCCCGTGCGCATGACCGGGGGTCGGATAGGGATCCTGGCCCAGAATCACCACCCGCACCGCTGCGGGCGGGGTCAGCGCCAGCGCCGCGAAGCGTTGCGGGGCGGGGGGCAGAATTGCGCGGGTTTCGGCAGAGAGCGCCGCCGCTATCCTTGGCCAGTCACGGGAGAAAAAGGCCAGATGGCGCCAAGGCTGCGGGATCATGCCGCTTTCAGAAAACATCCCGGGCTCAAACCGCCGAGGTGATGCGTGCCAGCGCTTCGACTTTGGCCCGCGCGGTGCCGGAATCGATGCTTTCCGCAGCCAGCGCCACCCCGCCTTTCAGATCATCAACCTTGTCCGCCACCATCAGTGCCGCCGCCGTGTTCAAAAGCACCGCATCGCGGTAAGCGCCCTTTTCCCCGGCCAGAAGTGCTCGAAAGGCGATGGCGTTTTCTGCAGGGCTGCCGCCCATGATCGCTTCAAAAGCATGCACAGGCAGTCCGGCCATTTCAGGGTGGAGTTCGAATTCCGTTACGACCCCGGCCTCCAGTGCCGCCACCCAGGTCACCCCGGCGATGGAAATTTCATCGGTGCCGTCGGCGCCATGCACCAGCCAGGCCTTTTCGGACCCCAGCGCCGCCAAAGTCTCGGCCATCGGCCGGATCCAGGCGCGGGCGAAGGCGCCGGTCAGCTGGCGTTTCACCCCCGCGGGGTTGGTCAGCGGCCCGAGCAGGTTGAACACGGTGCGGGTGCCAAGTTCGGCCCGCGTTGGCATCACATGGCGGATCGCCGGATGGTGCATGGGCGCCATCATGAAGGCGATCCCCACCGCTTCCAAGGCCCGCTCGACCACTTCCGGCCCGACCATCACATTGACGCCCAACTGGGTCAGCGCGTCGGCGGCGCCGGATTTTGACGACAGATTGCGGTTGCCGTGCTTGGCCACCACCACCCCCGCGCCCGCCGTCACAAAGGCGGTCGCGGTCGAGATATTCAGCGTGCCCTTGCCATCGCCGCCGGTGCCGACGATATCCATCGCCCCCCTGGGCGCGCGCACCGCATGGCATTTGGCCCGCATCACCCTGGCCGCCGCCGCAATTTCTTCCACCGTTTCACCGCGGGTGCGCAGCGCCATCAGCAGCCCGCCGATCTGGCTGGGGGTCGCCGCCCCATCGAACAGCGTCTCGAACGCCAACTCCGCCTCGGCCCTGGTCAGCGGCCGTTCGGCCGCAAGGCCGATCAAGGGGCGCAGATCATCACTCATGCAGGTACCACCAGGCTCAGGCCTGCGGAATCCAGGAAATTGCGCAGCATCTGGTGGCCATGCTCCGAGGCGATGCTTTCCGGGTGGAATTGTACGCCCTCAATGGCCAGGGTCTTGTGGCGCAACCCCATGATCGTGCCGTCCTCAAGCCAGGCGGTGACCTCAAGGCAGTCGGGCAGACTGTCCCGCTCAACCACCAGCGAATGATACCGCGTCCCCTGAAAGGGCGAAGGAAGGCCGCGAAACAGACCCTGGCCCTGATGATACATGGTGCCCATCTTGCCGTGCACAATCTCATGGCAGCGCACCACGCGGCCGCCGAAAGCCTGACCGACGGTCTGATGGCCGAGACAGACCCCCAAAAGCGGAATCCCGGTCTCCGCCGCCGCCGCGGTCAGGGCCAGACAGATCCCGGCCTGATCGGGGTCGCAGGGGCCGGGCGACAGCACGATGGCGGCAGGCTTCAGCGCCATCGCCTCCTGCACATCCAGCGCGTCGTTGCGGCGCACGATCACCTCAGCCCCCAACTCGCCCAGATAATGTACGAGATTGTAGGTAAAACTGTCGTAGTTATCGATCAAAAGCAGCATGGCGAACCTTTGTTTTGCGCTTTTTCGAAAGGGTCACAATCAGGGGGTGATCCTTGGCGCGTGTCGCGCTATACATGGGCTGAGCCGCACCCCGTGGTCAAGGGCTGGAAGCGGACGTTTTGGGCATGGGCAGGCACCGGAGGCTGGTGTGAGCAGAAGTTTCATCGCAGGCAGTATCGCCGGGGCCGCCGTTGGCCTTGTGGGTCTGGCCTCAGTTTCGCTGATGGGGCCGCCTTCGGGCGGCGCCGAAGATCTGGCAATGCAGGGCAGCACCGCGTCGCAAGAAGCGATCGCTGCGGCGCCGGATCAATCTGTTGAGTCCGCCACCGGGACCACGGCTGATCCTGCAAGCGCTGCCACCGACACGCCGGAAGCCGCAATCCTTGACGTGCCGGCCGGATCCGAGTTTTCGCAGCCTAAATCAGAGGTGGCGGCTCAGGTTCCGAATGTCGAAGCGCCGCCCAGCTCGCTTAAAACTCCCGCAGTACCGGCCCCGCTTGAAGAATCCTCGCCGACAATGACCGATCTTGGAACCGCCGAGCAACCCTCCGGCCAGACCGAAGCGCCGACACCGATGCCAGAGTCAGGCGCCGAGCCTGAGGCAGGGGTAAAAATTGCGACTGCCGGGGCAAAATCTGACGCGGCTTTGGCCAGGGTGTCGGGTGCCGGACAGGGAGGCGGCTTGCCGCCGCCCGCGTCCGCGCCACTCTCCGAACCGGCGCCGTCTATCGAGGCCACGGCTGAAATTGCGCCGGTCCCGGACACATCCCCAAAAGCCGCCGAAGTCCCGACTGCTGAAACGGACCCGACCGGCGACGCGTCTGCCGCACCCGACGTGATCGCCACCGCAGATGCGCCAGAGGGTGCGCTGACGGTTCCGACGCCGATCCTGCCCGCCCCGGATGATGCGGCGACCACCACGCCAAAACCGGCCGAAGACGCTGCTGCCAAGGCGCTGCCAAAAGTAATCGAACTGGCACCGATAGCCCCTCAAGACGACACGGCGAACAGCGAAGCCGTGCTGCCGATACCGGGGCTGCCGCGTTCGGTGCCGGGCGTCAAGGTGAACCGTCTGCCCTCCATCGGCACAAAGACCACGAGCGAGACGCTGCCTGCAGATGCTCCGGCGCTTCCCGCCGTTGCCGCCCCCGCAGCGCCCGACAAGCCTGTCGGCGCGCTGACGCGTTTTGCCGCCCGGTTTGACAATCCCGACGCTAAGCCGGTGCTGGCGATCTTGCTGCTGGACATCGGGGTTGAAGCGGGTGGGCTTGATGCCAACGCCCTTGCGGCCCTGCCGTTTGCGGCGACCATCGCCCTTGATCCCGAACGCAAAGACGTGTCCCAGGCCGCCGCAGCCTACCGTGCCGCCGGGTCGGAAGTGGCGATCCTCGCCGGGGACCAACCGCTGGGGGCGACACCTGCAGATATGGAAGTTGCCTATCAAAGCTATACCCAGACGCTGCCGGAAGCGGTCGCGCTGATCGGCACGCCAACCGGCGATCTACAGCGCAACCGCCTGACGGCACAACATGTTGTGCAACTTTTGGGCCGCGATGGCCGCGGCTTTATGACCTACACGCAAGGCTTGAATCCGGGCAGGCAAGAGGCTGAGAAAGCCGGGGTCCCGCACGCTTCGATTGACAAGCTGTTTGGTCAGGCCGAAGACAATTCCGGCACCTTGGGGCGCGAGCTTGACCGCGCGGCGTTTGATGCAGGCCAGCGTGGCGCACGGGTGATCGCTTTGCCAACAACGCCCGAGGCGATCACCGGATTGATGGCCTGGGCTGCGAGCCCGGCGGCTCAGGCCGTCGTCATCGCCCCGGTATCAGCGGTAATGCTTGGCACTGCCGCCAATTAGACGGGGGCGGATAGGCTGGGGCGGGCCATGACCTGCCCGCAGGAATATTCAGGAATTGCCGCGCCGAACGAACACCCCGGCATCTTCCGCCGCTTTGCGCAAGGCTTTGGATTTGTTGACCGTTTCCTGGAACTCGGACTCGGGGTCGCTGTCGTAAACGACGCCCCCCCCGGCCTGAATGTAAAGCTTCTGGTCTTTCACCACAGCAGTGCGCAGGGCGATGCACATGTCCATTTCGCCATTCGCGGCGAAATACCCGATCCCCCCGCCATAGATGCCGCGCTTTTCCGGCTCCAGCTCGTCGATGATCTCCATCGCCCTGACCTTGGGCGCGCCCGAGACGGTGCCCGCAGGCAGGCCCGCCAGCAGAGCTGACAACGCATCATGCCCCGGTGCAATTTCACCCACCACATTCGAGACGATGTGCATGACGTGGGAATAGCGCTCGATGATGAATTTTTCGGTGGGCCGCACGGTGCCGACCTTGGCCACCCGGCCCACATCGTTGCGACCAAGGTCAAGAAGCATCAGATGTTCGGCCAGTTCTTTCTTGTCGGCCAGCAGATCCGCCTCAAGGGCGCGGTCCGCTTCCGGCGTCGCCCCGCGTGGCCGGGTTCCGGCGATGGGGCGGATGGTGACTTCGCCGCCGCGCAAACGCACGAGAATTTCGGGACTGGCACCAACAATCTGGAAGCCGCCAAAGTTGAAGAAGGTCAGGAACGGCGACGGGTTGGTGCGCCGCAAGCTGCGGTAAAGCGCGAAGGGGGGCAGCGAAAAGTCTGCCGTCCAGCGCTGTGAAGGCACCACCTGAAAGATGTCCCCGGCGCGGATGTAGCCCTTGGCCTTTTCCACCGCCGCCCGGTAGCCTGCGGGGGTGAAGTTTGAGCGGTATTCGCCCAGATGCGCCGCATCGCCAAGGCTGCGGTCTTCGCCCGAGGGGGCGCGTTCCAGATCGCGCACCGCATCCATCACCCGCTCTGCCGCCTGCGCGTAAGCGGCGCGCGCCGTGAGCCCCGAGGCGACCCAGGCGGGCGAGCAGACCGTCACTTCGCCCTTTACCCCGTCCAGTACCGCCACCACCGTGGGGCGCATCAGCACCGCGTCGGGAACCCCGATCGGATCGGGGTTGATGTTGGGAAGATGTTCCACCAGCCGGATCATGTCATAGCCAAGATAGCCAAACAGACCCGCCGCAATCGCCGGCAGCCCGTCGGGCATCTCGATCCGGCTTTCGGCGATCAGGGCCCGCAACGTCTCAAGCGGGTTGCCGGTCAGCACCTCGAACGCCGCCGCATCGTAGCGCGCCTGACGGTTGATCCGGCTGGTGGTGCCATTGCAATCCCAGATCACATCGGGCTTCAGCCCCACAACCGAATACCGCCCGCGCACCTCGCCGCCGGTCACCGATTCCAGCATGAAGCTCATCTTCGCGGCATCGGCAAGCTTCAGCATCAGTGATACGGGCGTATCCAGATCGGCGGCCAGCCGGGTGAAGACCAGTTGGTTTTGCCCGGCATTCCAGCCCGCCTCGAAAGTTTCAAACGTGGGGGTAAGCGTCACAGCAGGCCGTCCTATTGCATCTGGGCGTTTACCGCCTCGATCGCCGCCGGGTTCAGCGCGATCCCGACTTCGGCCTGTGCAGCACGGGTGAACATGTCGAAAACATCGCGCCCGATAGATTGCGACAGCGTGGCCTTGATCTGCTCGCGCTGCGCGGCCACTTCCGGGCTGGCCATATCTGCGGGCGTCACAGCGTCCAAGGTCATCAGATAGATCTTTCCCTCGGCATCAATGACCTTGTGGCCACCTGCGGTCATCTCGAAAACCTGTTTGCCAAGTTCCGGGGGGGCATCGGCGACGAACCCGGTTCGGGTAAAATCATCATAATGGGTTGTGACCAACCCCAGCCCTTCAAGCGTTGCACCGTTGTCCAGCTGGGCAAGCTGTTCGCCGGCCAGGGCCAACAGGGCCGCATGGGTCTGATCGGTGGTCCAGTCCGCCACCACGCGGTCGCGCACTTCTGCCAAGGGCCGCAAGGCTGGCGGCTCGATCCCGTCGAGCTGAAGCGCGAATACCCCGCCATCATCAAGCGCTGTCAGCGTCGGGAAGCTTTCGGCTGTTGCGTCAGTCGCGGCTTTGCGAAAGGCCTCATAGCCCGACAGATCGCCTTCGCTTTCGCTGTTATACGCGATCTGACCGGTCTTCATGCCGTTTTCCTTGGCAACATCCGCAAGACTGGCCCCCCCGGCCAAAGCATCCTCGATGGCGCTGGATTTCTCGGCGACCATGCGCCGGGCCCCATCCATGGCAACTTCGGAGCGCAGATCATCCTTGGCGTCGTCGAAAGTGGTAATCTGGGCGTCCAGAATGCCGTTCATGGCAAAAAGCGCCGGTCCAAGATCGGTTTCTAACGGCCCGATCACGCCGGGTTCGGTCAGGGCGAACACCGCATCCCCCGCCGCCCCAAGATCTTCCTTGGTGGTTTCGCCCAAATCAATGTCGGCCAGTGTCAGACCGCGCTCCCTGGCAAGATCCTCGATCGTTGCTGTGCCTGCATCAAGACGCAGCTTTGCGGCGCTGGCTTCGTCAGCCGTTGGATAGACCAGCCGTTCGATCAGGCGCCGTTCGGGCACGACAAATTCACTTTTGCGCGCCTCATAGGCGGCTTGCAGCGACGCGTCGTCCACGGCAACGGTGTCGATCAGATCTTCGGGGGCAAGCCAGATATAGGTGATATTGCGGGTTTCCGGGCGCATGTAGGCGTCGCTATGGGCGCCGTGCCACGCGATCAGTGCCGCGTCATCCGGGGCCGCGACGGCGGCGGTCAGGTCCGCGGCGATCAGTTGCGCAAAGGTAAACGTCCGGGTTTCGGCAGTCCAGGCGGTCAGCCGGTCGCCAAGGCTTTGCGGCACGGTGATGCCGCCAAGGACCGCGCCCTGCAACAGCGTGCGGGCGGCTTCATCGCGCAGGCTTTTTTCGAACTCAGCCTCGCTCAGCCCCTGTTCCTTCAAGAACAATCCGTAAGCGCCGCGGTCAAACTTGCCATCCACACCCAGAAGCGCCGGGGCGCTGACGATGCGTTCGCGCACCGCCGCATCCCCCACCGAAATGCCTAACTTGTCGGCTTCGTTTTCCAATGTGGCGGCGGCAATGATCTGGGCCTGCACGGTGCGGTCGATCCCGAGGGATTGTGCCTGGGCAAAGCTGACGGGCTGGCCGATCTGCGCCGAAAAGGCCTGAACTTCGCGCCGCATGGTGCGGGCATATTCATTCACCGTGATCTTGCGGGTGCCAACATGGCCAAGCTCGCTGACGCCGGATGAAAAGTTGGTCACGCCATAGCCGCCAAGCCCCACCATCATCA
>JANMDM010000230.1:0-10815 GCA_031376305.1 Pseudomonadota bacterium
CCCGGAAGACGGGCGGATGTGATCCTGACATCGGATCTGACGGCGCTGCCGATTGAACAGGTCATCGCGCGCGGGCGCACCGTGGCGATGGATGGCAAGATCACTGTTACATGCCCGCATTATGACTGGCCCCGGATGGCACGGGGAACGATCAGGATGGGACGTGCAAAGCGGGCCGAAGATTTTGTCATCGCCGCACCCGATGGGGTCGCCGAAGTGACGGCGCGGGTGATTGGCGTTGTCGAAAACCAGGCCCCCACCAAGGCGATGACCGCAAAGCTGGCGGTTGCCGACGGGATCATCGAGCCGGATCAGGATCAAGATGTGGCACAGATCGCGCTGGTGGAACGGCATCGGGCAAGCGGGCAGGTCACGAATGCCTTTGTCTCTGGGTTTGGCTATCGGGGGCGGATGGCCGTGGCCTCGACCGTCGCGCATGACAGTCACCACATGATCGTGGTGGGTACCGACCGCAAGATGATGGCAAGCGCCGCCAACCGGCTGGCCGAGATCGGCGGCGGCATCACCGTCTGGAAAGACGGCACAGAACTGGCGCAGGTGCCCTTGCCGATTGCCGGGCTGATGTCAGATGCGCCTGCCGCCGAAGTGGCAGCCAAGGCCACCCGAATGGTTGCGGCGATGGCAGAGTGCGGCTGCACGCTGAACAATGCTTACATGCAGCACTCGCTTCTGGCATTGGTGGTGATCCCTGAGCTGCGGATTTCTGACCTTGGGCTGGTGGATGTGACGAAATTCAAACTGACTGGACTTTTCCTATGACCCCGACCGGCAAGTCAAAGATCTTAATGCCGCCATCCGTGGCACCCGAAGCCTTCATGGACGCCGAAGCGGCGGTTCTGCGGCTTGAGGCTCTTTACGGCCAGGCAACGCGGTTCTTGGTCGACAAGTTCAACGAAACGCTGATGGGTCAGCGCCCGTCCGCCGCCGTCCGCGCCTTTTATCCGGAAGTGCGGATTACCACGACCAGCCACGCGACAGCAGACAGCCGCTTAAGCTTTGGCCATGTGCCGGTTCCGGGCACCTATGTGGCCACCATCACGCGGCCTGATTTGTTTCGCTACTATCTGGTGCAGCAGCTTGATCTGTTGATCCGCAACCACGGGGTTCCGATCATTGTCGGGCAAAGCACGACCCCTATCCCCGTGCATTTCGCCATGGCGTCCAACCCCGGTATTGCCGTGCCTCAGGAAGGGGTGCTGGACTTCCCGCTGCGCGATGTCTTCGATGTGCCGGACCTGACGACGACCAATGACGACATCGTCAACGGCACGGCAAAACCGAATGCCGATGGATCGGGCCACTTAGCGCCGTTCACGGCGCAACGGGTGGATTACTCGCTGGCACGGTTGTCACATTATACCGCGACCGATCCTGTGCATTTCCAGAACCATGTGCTGTTCACAAACTACCAGTTCTATGTGGACGAATTCGAAGCCTTCGCGCGTGCCGCACTGGGCGATCCGGCCTCTGGCTACACCGCCTTTGTGTCGCCCGGAAATGTCGAGATTACGTCGGCCGATGGCGATATTCCGGTGTTGACCAAACTGCCGCAGATGCCGACTTATCACCTGAAACGGCGCGGCGGTCAGGGGATCACGCTGGTTAACATCGGTGTCGGCCCCTCAAACGCCAAGACCGCCACCGACCATATCGCGGTGCTGCGCCCCCATGCGTGGTTGATGGTCGGCCACTGCGCAGGGTTGCGTAACAGCCAAAGCCTTGGCGATTTCGTGCTGGCCCATGCCTATGTCCGCGAGGATCACGTGCTGGATGCCGATCTGCCGGTCTGGGTACCGATTCCGGCGCTGGCCGAAATCCAGATCGCCCTGCAAGAGGCCGTCGCCGAAGTGACACAGCTGGAAGGCTTTGAGCTGAAGCGCATCATGCGCACCGGCACGGTGGCCACGATCGACAACCGCAACTGGGAACTGCGTGACAAATCCGGCCCAGTGCAGCGCCTCAGCCAGAGCCGCGCCATCGCGCTGGATATGGAAAGTGCCACAATCGCCGCCAACGGTTTTCGTTTCCGGGTCCCTTATGGCACGCTTTTGTGTGTGTCCGACAAACCCCTGCACGGCGAGCTGAAGCTGCCCGGCATGGCAACGGAATTCTACAGAACCCAGGTCAGCCGCCATCTTTTAATCGGCGTCAAAGCCATGGAGCGGCTGCGCGATATGCCGCTGGAACGCATCCACAGCCGCAAACTGCGTAGTTTCGAGGAAACAGCTTTCCTCTGACGCGGGGAAAACCGCACAAACAGGCGAAAAGCGCTTGCTTTGCCGCGCAAAGTAATGTGATTCACCACCACAGGCTGTGAAATGCCACCAATGACCCCCAAAAAGACGGGGCCAGCGAGGAGACAGACATGTCCAAACCGATGACGAAGACCCAGCTTGTGGCGGCTCTGGCCGACGAAATGGGATCCGACAAGAAAACTGCATCCGCAGCACTTGATGCGATTGCGACAGTTGTAGCGCGTGAAGTTGCCGCCGGCGGCTCAGTAACCCTGCCGGGTGTTGGCAAAGTCGTCTGCCGTGCACGTCCTGAGCGCCAGGTCCGCAACCCAGCTACAGGCGAGACGATGACGAAAGCGGCTGACAAGGTTGTGAAAGTTTCGATCGCCAAAGCGCTAAAGGACAGCGTCAACGGCTGATCTCTGTCTGGCCTTGCCGCCCGACAGTATTTGGATAGGGTCGCCCTTCGGGCGGCCCTATTCGTTGCAGATGTCCCGGCTGGCCCGTGCTAGGACGCCGATCCTAGGCCATTGCAAGCTTTTCGCTGTCATACTCTGCCGTGCGTCTGGCTGCAGGCCGGTCCGCACAGCGTGCCACCCAGTCGCGGATCACCGGCACATCGGGCATCATTTGCGGCGCCCAGGCAAAGGGGGAATGCACCAGAAGGTCCGCTGCCGAAAAGCTGTTGCCCAAAAGATAGGGCGACGCGCTTAGTGCTTCGGTCAGGCGTGCGGTTACGGCGGCAGTGTCCCGAAAGGCTGACACGAGCATTGGATGCGACAGACCCGCAAAGCCCGTCACAAACACCGGCTCCATCACGGCGTGATAGTAGAACAGCCACGACAGATAGCTGCCGCGTGCCGAATCGTTGATGGGGCGACCGAGCCCGGCCTTGGGAAACAAATCGGTCAGATAAAGGATAATCGCGCCGCGTTCACGGATCGCGGTGCCGTTGTGGATCAGCAGCGGCACTTTCTTTTCAGGGTGGGGATTGGCCGGATCCGGCGCCCCAGTGCCGGTCATCATGCGGGGAATATCGACGATGCGGATATCGGTTTGATCCAGCGCACCCAGCTCATCCAACAGGGTTACAATGGCAGAGGATCGGGATTTCGGGGCGTGATAAAGCGTCAACATGGCAAAGACTCCGATATTGTTTGAGTGTGACAGCCGTGGTTATGCTGCCCCCATACTGTCAATAACCGTCAGGAGTGTCATGCCGAAATCTGATCGCCTGTTCCGGCTCCTGCATTTGATGCGCAGCCTGCCTGCGCCGGTCACCGCAGCACGGCTGGCGGACGAGGTCGAGGTATCCGAACGCACACTTTACCGCGATATAGACACGCTCAGGGCCGCAGGCGCCCTGATCGACGGCGCGCCGGGATATGGCTACACCCTGACCGAAGACCCGGCTCTGCCGCCGCAGATGTTCACGCAGTTGGAAGTGGAAGCCTTGGTGCTGGGACTGGCGGAGGTCGGTCTGACCGGCGATCCGGCTTTGGCGCAAGCGGCTGAAGCCGCTTTGGCCAAAATCGTTGCGACGCTGCCCGAAAGAGTACAACGACAGGCGCTGCATGCCGTGCTGCAGGTTTACCGCTTCAACCGGCCAGCTGACCCGCCCATTGACTTGGGATTGATCCGCGAGGCGTGCTGGGATGAACGCGCGCTTGATATCGCTTATGCGGACGCGGGGGGGCAACTGACCCATCGGCGCATCTGGCCCCTGTCTGTCGTATTTCTGGACCACAGCCAGATGTGCCTGGCCTGGTGCTGTCTGCGGCAGGATTTCCGCAAGTTCATGTTGCAGCGGATCGCCGAGGTGCGGCGGACCGACGAAAGCTTCCGCCCAAAGCGCGTGCCGTTGCTCAGGGACTTCATCGGACAGATGCGGCGCGGCGCAACTTGACGCGATTTTTGCGCGTATCAGCGGCTGAAACCTGGGGGCGAGGCCATGGCGACCAATGAATTCAGGATCGTGACTCAGTGGCAGGTCGAGGCCGACATTGCCGAAGTCTCGGCCATCCTGTCGGAACCGTTACGGTTCCCGGACTGGTGGGGCGATGTCTATCTGGGCATCCGCATCCTGGCTAAGGGCGATGCGGAAGGGATCGGCCAGCAAGTGGCGGTGCATTCCAAGGGCTGGCTGCTCTATCATCTGCACTGGGTCGGAACCCTCGTCGAAAGCCATGCACCGCAGGGCTGGGTGATCGAGGCGACGGGCGATCTGACCGGTCGCGGCGTCTGGACGCTGATCCAGAACGGGCCAATGGCCGACGTCACCTATGACTGGCGCGTCACGACCGACCGACCGCTGTTCCGCCGCCTTGCACCCGTCTTGTTCCCGGTCTTGGCCTGGAACCACCGCTGGGCCATGGCGCGCGGAGAGGATGGGCTAATGCGCGAAGTGGTCCGGCGGCGCAAGACGCCACCCCCCTGACCGATCTGCCCCCCGCACCCCACCGGTCTGGCCGCGATCCAGAAGGATATGATCAAGGATCACGCAAGCCATCCGCGCCTCGCCCACCGGCACGGCGCGGATGCCGACGTAGGGGTCGTGGCGGCCCACGGTGATAATGCCAGCCTCAATACCGGTCACAGTGAGGGTTCCGCGCCGGGTGGGATCCCGGCGGGTTGCCCGACCGGAAACAAGAGACCAAGCCCACGCCGGAGAAATGCTGGCAGCGTGGGTCTGGAAAAGACGCCCAGGCGTTGCGCGCGGTTTGTCAGGCGGTCAGCAGGTCGATCACCCGCATGATCGCCGTTGCGCTGCTCTCGTTCATGTCTTTTTCGGTCGTGCCGACAACGCAACTGAAGACGTGGCCGGTCTTGCCCGCGAACAAGGTGCCGTCCTGCGTGATCTGGAGTTCGCCTTCCATCATCTGGCAGAGCATGTCGTTTTTCATCACCTCTTCCGGAAAACCCTTGCCCGGAGCGACGATGTAGTCGTTCGCCACCGCCTTCGTGTAGCCGCCGAAATTCACCGGCCACTCGCCAAGCTCGACCTGCCGGATGCCCGGCATGATTTCCTTGCCGACATCGGCGCTGTACATTTCCGCTGCGGCCGAGGTCGGCAGCGCAACGAGCGGCGCTGCCGCGGCCATGGTCAACCCGAGCGTCATTGCAGATCTGCGATTCACGTCATCCATAACATCCTCCCGAGACTGCGATGTGCGAAGGCACACGCACCGAATATCTTGCTCCTGATACGCGGGATTCAGAAGAATAATCTGAGAGGCGCTGATTTGTCGGACCAGACCTCGCGGTTTCGTTCGCAGCTGGTATTGCCCGCCGCACTGCCCATCTGCGTCGAGAGTCCGTGAGTCGGGCCTGATCGAGCGGCGCAGTCGGTGGGTTCAGCCGATCTGCCCCCGCACCCCGCCGGTCTGGCCGCGATCCAGCAGGATATGGTCAAGGATCACGCAGGCCATCATCGCCTCGCCCACCGGCACGGCGCGGATGCCGACGCAGGGGTCGTGGCGGCCCTTGGTGACGATCTCGGTTTCCACGCCTGCGGTATCGACGGTGCGGCGGGGTGTCAGGATCGACGACGTGGGTTTGACGGCGAACCGGCAAACCACATCCTGGCCGGTCGAGATACCGCCAAGGATGCCGCCCGCATGGTTCGACAGGTATTCCGGACCTTGCGCACCCATGCGAATCTCATCGGCATTGTCGACGCCCGTCAGTTCAGCAGCCGCCATACCGGCGCCGATTTCCACACCCTTTACGGCGTTGATGGACATCATCGCCGACGCCAGATCCGAATCCAGTTTGCCATAGATGGGCGCGCCAATTCCGGCTGGTACGCCCGAGGCGATAACCTCAATCACCGCGCCGACAGAGTTTCCGTCTTTGCGCAGCTTATCCAGATGTTCGGCCCAGATCGCGGCGGTGGCAGCATCAGGGCACCAGAAGGGGTTCCGCTCAACCTCGGCCAGATCAAAGCGGTCGCGGTCGGCATGCAGGCGGCCCATCTGCACCATGTATCCGGTGATCTTCAGGCCCGGTGCCAGAGTTTTCAACACCTCACGCGCGATGCCGCCTGACGCCACCCGTGCGGCCGTTTCCCGCGCCGAAGACCGCCCGCCGCCACGCGGATCGCGCAGCCCGTATTTCTGGTGATAGGTGATATCGGCGTGGCCGGGCCGGAAGCTTTGCGCGATGGCGCCGTAGTCTTTCGACCGCTGGTCAGTGTTCTCGATCATCAACTGTATTGGTGTGCCGGTGCTGCGCCCCTCATAGACACCCGAGAGGATCCTGACCTCATCCGGTTCGCGCCGCTGGGTCGTATACTTGTTCTGCCCCGGTCTGCGCCGGTCCAGCCAATGCTGAAGCATTGCCGTATCAAGCGCCACGCCCGGAGGGCAGCCATCCACCGTCGCGCCAAGGGCAGGCCCGTGGCTTTCGCCCCAGGTGGTGACACGGAAGAGGTGACCAAAGGTATTTAGGCTCATGCGCAGGCTCCTGTCCTGGCATGGGGCATAACGGAGGGCGCGCTTTGGCTCAAGTTTTCCTTTGCCGGGACGATGGGTTCAGATGCTACGTTTCAGGCGCGGACCAACCTCGGTGAATCCTTCGCGCCGATAGAACTGCAGCGTTCGTGCCCAGTCCGGCTGGTTTGGGGCGCCAACCTCTAGCCTTGCCCAACCTTTTTCCCGGCCGATCTTTATGGCGTGACCGATAAGCAGTGCTGCCAGCCCTTGCGACCGCAAATCCGGGCGCACATACAATTCGGTGACTTCACCAAAGGCCCCACCGGCATAGATCGCGGCACATTCGTTAAGCATCATCAAAGCCACAGGTTCCGCTTCGCGATATGCAATATGGCCGGTCACGGTTTCCATCGTCAGGACCTTGGCTGATGTCGCGGTCAGACCAGTCAGATCAGGCAGATATCCGGGCACCAGTTCTTGCAGAAGGGCGGCGATTAGTGTCGCCACAAGCGTCGCGTCCGCAACGTCGGCCTGTCTGAAAGTGAAAGGCATTTCCCGCTCCTGTATAATTTGATCAAATTAAAACACCTTCAGCTGCGGTGTCAAGAAATGTCCTGTGCGGCCCGGTTCCTGCCGCTAGCTTTTCAACTTGCGCCCGACTTTAGCATCAGTATGTTGCGCCTTACCTCGGGGTGCTCTGATGTCAGGGCTGAGATGCGCAAAGCGCGAACCCGTCGAACCTGAACCGGTTAAGACCGGCGGAGGGAAGGTAGGACAGACAAAGCCCGCCCCCCATCTCCGCCCGCCTGACCATTGGAGGACCAGAGATGAGCGCTACCAAAACAATCTCGACCCTGATGATCGCGGGTTTCCTTTCGGCCACCACAGCTATGGCCGAAGATAAACCCGTGCTGACGGTCTATACTTACGAAAGCTTCGTATCCGAATGGGGCCCCGGCCCCGCCGTGGAGAAGGCCTTTGAGGCCACATGCGCCTGCGATCTGCAATATGTCAGCGCCGGCGACGCGGCGGCACTTTTGTCACGCGTGTTACTGGAAGGCGCCGACACCAAGGCGGATATCGTTCTTGGACTCGACAACAACCTTACGGCCAAGGCTGCTGACAGTGGTTTGTTTGCGCCCCATGCTTTGGATAAGCCCCATTTCGATACCCCGGTGGCGTGGGACGATCCGGTGTTCGTGCCCTATGACTGGGGTTATTTCGCCTTTGTCTATGACAAAACCAAAGTCACCGATGTGCCGGGTGATTTCGCAGCTTTGGGCAAATCCAGCCTGAAGATCGTCATCGAAGATCCGCGCTCCTCGACACCCGGACTTGGGCTTTTGCTGTGGATCAAAGCGGCGTACCCAGAGCGGTCGGAAGAAATCTGGAAGGCTTTGGCCGACAATATTGTGACCGTGACTCCGGGATGGTCTGAGGCGTACGGACTGTTCCTGAAGGGCGAGGCCGATATGGTTTTGTCTTACACCACGTCGCCTGCCTATCACATCTCAGCCGAAAAAGATGACAGCAAGGCGGCAGCGCCCTTCAGCGAGGGTCACTATCTGCAAGTCGAAGTGGCCGCAAAGCTGGCGGCCAGCAAAAATGCCGCCCTGGCGGATCAGTTCCTGGCCTTCATGATTTCTCCTGAGTTTCAGACGCTCATCCCCGAAACAAACTGGATGTATCCTGCGGTTACACCCGAATCCGGCCTGCCTGCGTCCTTTGAAACCATGATCGAACCCGGCAAGGCCCTGATGTTGGCGGGTCAAGACGTGGAAGCCCTGCGCGACGCGGCCATCGAAGAATGGCGCGCGACGTTAAGCAAATGACCGGGACCCGCATCGCGGGTGGCGTAGCGCTGGCCTTGGTGCTGGCGGTGACTCTGGGCAGCTTTGCCGTTGTTCTGTGGCGCGCCGAGGGTTTCGGCGCGCTGCATGCCGCCGATTGGGCAGCGCTGCGCTTTACCCTTACTCAGGCAGTACTGTCGTCGGCGCTGAGCGTCATTTTTGCAATTCCCATTGCCCGCGCCTTGGCACGGCGGCGGTTCCTTGGGCGCAAGCTGCTGATCGCTACTTTGGGTGCACCCTTCATCCTGCCGGTTATTGTGGCCGTCATGGGCCTTATAGCCGTCTTCGGGCGGTCGGGTATCGCCAATGCCGCGCTTACTGCGCTGGGTCTGCCCGCGATCACAATCTACGGGCTGCAAGGAGTTCTGGTCGCGCATGTATTTTTGAATCTGCCGCTGGCCGTGCGATTGCTGCTGAACGGTTGGGCGGCGATCCCGTCCGAGCGGCTCAGACTGGCCGCCGCCCTTGATTTCACCGCGCGCGATATCGCCCGCCTGATTGAACGACCGATGCTGCGCGCCACGCTGCCGGGGGTGGCGCTGGCGATCTTTCTGATTTGCCTGACCAGCTTCACCGTTGCTTTAACCATGGGCGGCGGTCCCGCTGCCACCACAGTTGAGCTGGCAATCTATCAGGCCTTCCGGTTGGAGTTCGATCTGGCCCATGCGGCAAGCCTCGCTTGCCTGCAAATGCTGGTTTCGTTTGGTGCGGCGGTTTTGTGCCTGCGCGCAATTAAGGTCAGCGGCTTTGGCGCCGGGTTCGACCGCTCGGCCGAACGCTGGGATGCAGGCGCCTGGTCGCTGCGGGCAATCGACACGGTCAGCCTGAGCCTTGCCGCAACCTTTGTCCTCTTGCCGTTGGCTCTGGTGATCATCGATGGGGCGCCGCAGCTTTCAAACCTGCCGGGTTCGGTGTGGATGGCGGCATTGCGATCCATAGTCGTGGCACTTGCCGCCACAGCGCTGTGCCTGACACTTGCGATCACCATCGCGCTGATGATCCCCGATCTGCCCGATGGCACTGCGCGGCGCGTTGATGCGTTGGTGATGGTGTCGCTCACCACCTCGTCGCTGGTGCTTGGCACGGGATTGTTCTTGGTGCTGCGCATGATTGGCGACCCGGTCGCTTGGGCCTTGGCAATCACGGCGCTGGTCAATGCGGTGCTGGCGTTACCGTTTTGCCTGCGGGCGATCCTGCCCGCCTTGCGCGATCTGCAGCTGGATTATGCCCGCCTTGCCCAAAGTCTTGATCTCACCGGTTTTGCCCGCCTGCGGTGGTTGATACTGCCGCGCCTGCGCCAACCCCTGGGCTTTGCCGCCGGCCTGACGGCGGCGATGTCGATGGGGGATCTGGGTGTCATCAGCCTGTTTGGCGACCCGACACGGGCAACGCTGCCGTTTTTGGTCTACGGGCTGGCATCAGCCTACCGGATGCAGCAGGCCACAGGTGCCGCAGTTTTGCTGATGCTGCTGAGCTTCGGCCTGTTCTGGCTGTTCGATCGTGGAGGGCGTGGCAATGCTGACACTTGAAGGGCTGACAATCCTGCAAGGGGATTTCCACCTTAGCGCCGATATTCAGATTGCCGCGGGCGGAACCACGGCCATCATCGGCCCCTCGGGCGCCGGGAAGTCCACACTTTTGGCCACCATCGGCGGTTTCATCCAACCGGCGCGCGGGCGCATCCTCTGGAATGGCCTCGACCTTGGCCAGCTGCCGCCCGGCAAACGCCCGTTGTCTATTCTGTTTCAGGATCAAAACCTGTTCCCGCATCTGACGGTCGCGCAAAATCTGGGGCTTGGCCTTAAGCCCAACCTGCGCCTTGATGCCGACGATGATGCCCGTGTCACGACCGCCCTGACCCGCGTTGATCTTGGCGGCCTTGGCCTGCGCAAACCCGCAGCCCTGTCCGGCGGCCAGCAAAGCCGCGTAGCGCTGGCACGCGCCCTGCTGCGCGCCCGCCCGCTTCTGTTGCTGGATGAGCCCTTTGCCGCGCTCGGACCCGCCCTCAAGACCGAGATGTTGGATCTGGTGCAAGAGATTGCCGCCGAAAATGGCACAACCGTGCTGATGGTCAGCCATGATCCGTCGGACGCTCGCCGCATCGCCGCGCAAACAGTTCTGGTTGCGGGGGGGCAAGTTTCCGCCCCACAGCCCACGGCCGAGCTTCTCGACAGCCCTCCCGCAGCCCTCGCGGCCTATCTGGGGGCATGAAGTCGCGCCCCCAAACCGGGGGGGGCGTAAGGTTTGTTCAACTTTGCAACGGGGGGCGCCGGGTGG
>JANMDM010000270.1:0-2272 GCA_031376305.1 Pseudomonadota bacterium
TGCTTGACGGTGCCGCGACTGGAAGCCACGGCTTTTGGGGTGATGCATGTGGACAAGGGCATGCGGATCACGGAGTTCCTGGAAAAACCCAGCGACCCGCCAAGCATTCCGGGCGATCCGGACCATGCTCTGGCCTCTATGGGAATTTATGTGTTTGATTGGGCGTTCTTGCGCGGTCTTTTGATGCGCGACGCCGAAGATGACAATTCCTCGCATGATTTTGGCAACGACCTGATCCCCGAGATCGTCAAAAACGGCAAGGCGATGGCCCATAAGTTTTCCGACTCTTGTGTCAAAAGTGGCCTTGAGGAGGTGCCCTATTGGCGCGACGTTGGCACAATCGACGCGTTTTGGCAGGCCAATATCGACCTCACCGATTTCATTCCAAAACTCGATATATATGACAGCTCCTGGCCAATCTGGACCTATGCCGAGATTTTGCCCCCGGCGAAATTCATCCATGACGAAGACGGGCGCCGGGGGTCGGCGGTGTCGTCTCTGGTCTCGGGCGACTGCATTGTCTCCGGGTCAGAGGTACGCAATTCCCTGCTGTTTACCGGGGTCCGGTCGCATTCTTTTTCGACACTGGATCACGCCGTGCTGCTGCCGTATGTCAAGGTCGGCCGCAAGGCGCAGCTCAAGAAATGCGTGATAGATCGTGGCGTGATCATTCCCGAAGGTCTGGTTGTTGGGGAAGATGCAGAGGAGGACGCCCGCTGGTTTCGCCGCACCGATCAAGGTGTGGTGTTGATCACCCAGGAAATGCTGGACATACGGGCGGCAAAACTGGGCTAGCGCCACAGCCGCTGCCGCGCCGCCGATCAGGTTTTGAACCGCTGGCGAGACAAAGCGCGGCCTTGTGGACGTTTGGGCGAAGATGAAAGGTGTGGCGGGCATGGTATCGGGTGGCGGGCGGGGGCGGGTTCTATCGGTGGCCTCGGAATGCGTACCGCTGATCAAGACCGGTGGTTTGGCCGATGTCGTCGGGGCATTGCCCGGCGCGCTGGCGTCCGAGGGCTGGGAGGTGCAGACCTTGCTTCCGGCCTACCGCGGGCTGATTGCCACGCTTGACGGGGCGCGCGAGGTTTGGGCGGCGGCGGACCTTTTCGGCGGGGTCGGCCGGGTGATGGCCGGCCGCGTGGGCGATCTTGACCTTTTACTGCTGGATGCGCCGCATCTGTTTGACCGCCCCGGCGGGCCCTATGCGGCGGACGGGCGGGATCACCCCGATAACCCGGAACGGTTTGCGGCCTTGTGCTGGGCGGCGGCGGCAATTGCTGCAAACGGCACGGGCGAGGGCTGGCGGCCCGACATCCTGCATGCGCATGACTGGCAGGCGGCATTGGCGCCCGCCTATCTCTCGTGGCGCGGATCTGTCGGGGTGCGGTCGGTTTTGACCATTCATAACATCGCCTTTCAGGGGATAGTGCCCGAAAGCCGCCTTGCGGCGCTGCGGATTCCGGCGGCTGAATTTCATCAGGGCGCGGTAGAATACTGGGGAAGTATCAGTGTGTTGAAGGCGGGTCTGGTGACCGCAGATGCCATCACGACGGTCAGCCCGACCTATGCCGATGAATTGATGCGGCCAGAGTTTGGGATGGGGCTGGAAGGCGTGGTTGCCGATCGCGGCGAGGCGTTGCGCGGCATCTTGAACGGCGTTGATACCACGGTCTGGAACCCCGAAACCGATCCGGAGATATCGCCTTTTTCTGCGGTCAAACCCGGCGGAAAAGCCGAGAACCGGGCGCGGCTATGTACTGAATTTGGCATCACCGCCGCGGCTGGACCGCTGGCGATTGTCGTCAGCCGCCTGTCGCATCAAAAGGGCATTGATCTGCTGGTGGCGGCTTTACCGGCGTTTATCGCAGGCGGGGGCAGCGTGGTCCTTCTCGGTTCGGGGGATCCGGCGCTTGAGGCGGCGCTGACCCGAACGGCGGCGCGGTTTCCGGGGCGGGTTGGCTTGCGGTTGGGGTATGATGAAGCATTGGCACACCGGATGTTCGCCGGAGCCGACGCGGTTTTGGTGCCGTCGCGGTTCGAGCCTTGTGGGCTGACGCAGATGTATGGGTTGCGCTATGGGGCAGTGCCGCTGGTTGCTATGACCGGGGGGCTGGCTGACACCGTCATCCCAAGCACCCCGGCGAGCCTTGCCGCGGGTGCCGCCACCGGGGTCGGTTTTTATCCCATCGACGCTTTGGCGTTGTCACGCGCCCTTGAGCGGTTGCTGGCACTCTATGCCGATCAGCCGCAATGGCGCGCGATGCAAAAGCGC
>JANMDM010000339.1:0-5199 GCA_031376305.1 Pseudomonadota bacterium
CCGTTGATCCGAAACGGCCGCTTTCGGGCGCGCGGACGGTCAATGCCGGGCCAATCTACGACCCCGAACAAGACAAGATGTTGGGCGGCGTCATCAACACCTAGTCGCTTTTGGCATTCGCCGAGACAACCTTTGGCCTGCTGCGGTCCGAACGCCGGCTTGGCTCCGTGTCCGAGCTGAACCGCCGGTCAATTGCCAACCGTGCGGTGATTGATCAATGGGTTGACGGGCAGGACCTGCTGCAGCTTGGCGTCAACGAACCGGCGCGGCGGGGGGCGGCTGTCACGCTTTTGCGGGTCAATGATCCTGGCATCACCGATGCGGCGCTGCATGCGCGGATCATCGCCCGCTCCAAACAATTGCTGGGCTACGAAGGCATCACTCATCCGAATGGTGACCGTGAGCCGGGACTGGACGTGGCGCGCTATGTCAACGCCTTTCCCGGCACACCCGGCGATTACCGCGCCTGGATTGGCGGCATCCGTGCCCCCGAGGACGTGACCGCCCTGCTGGAACACCTGTCCTATGGCTATTTGCGCGCCAAGATCGCGGTGCTGGAAGAAGAATTGGTCAGCCTTGGCCAGACCTTTGCCGCGGCTGCGTCCGGCGACGGTGTCAGCAGCGACGATCCGGCCAAGGCCTACACTGTCCTTATCGCCGATCTGGTCGGGTTGAAATACGACGCCAAAGGCCGCCCCGACCATTCCGAAGTGCAGCGCCATATCGAAGCAAAGCACGGCGTTTTTCACGATGGCCCCTTGGTTGATCGCGCAAAACTGAAAGGCGGGCGGATCCATTTCTTTTATCAGCCCGACCTCTCGACCGAGGCGGAGCTGCTGCCGATCACCGATCAGGGCCAGTATGACGCCGTAATCGCGGCGGCAACGTTTTTGCCAAAGGCGTCGGTATTCCCACAAGGGGGCGTGCGCATCGGGGCCGGTACCGGCAACATGGGGGCCGCCTCATGGGGCGGTGGCAACGGCATTGGCGGCACGGCCCCCTTGATGAACACCCCCAGCTTCAACAGCCGGGCCACCGCGCAAATGGCGATCAAAGCGTTGCTCAAGGTGATGCCGGATATCGACGTGGGCACCTTGCACGACCGCGTTGTGGCGGGGGATTTCGACACCGGCAAGAACCTGAAATCCTTCCCCACCGAAAAGGTTGAAGGCAAGCGCATGGCCGTCATCGGCTATGGCAATATCGGCCGCGAAGTGGCGAAGCTGGCGCAGGCCCTTGGCATGCAAGTCACGATCTTTGCACGCGAAAAGCATCGCCATTGGATCGAATCCGAGGGGTTTTCCCATGCCCCCACCCCCGCCGACGCCGCGCGCGGCGCCGATGTGATCAGCGTTCATACCGGGCTTGGCGCGCTGGATGCCCAAAGCGGCAGATACGCCAATGCCGGTATCATTGATGCGGCGGTGCTGAACGCCCTCGCCGCCAGCGCGGTGCTGATCAACTACGACCGCGGCGAATGCGTTGATGCGACAGCGCTGGATGCGGCTTTGGCCAGCGGCAGGTTGCGCCATGCCGCCATCGACGCCGACCTGTTCCGTGACGCGGCAACCGGGGATCTGTCTGGCCCGATGCAGCCCTATCTGGCCGTCGAGCAGCGCCACTGCGGCAAGCTGGAACTGTTGCCGCATGCGGCAGCAGACACCGATCATCCGTCGCGGGTTCAGGGGGCCAAACAAGCCGTGGATCAGATCATTGCGGCCATTCAATATCGCCGGATATCCAACCTGAAAGGCGACCTGCCCGCCGGATATACCAACGCCGGGGCCCATACGGTCAACGGCGTCGGCTCAGTGTCTGCCAACGATGTGGCGCGCGCCGTCGGGGATACCAAGACCCTTCATGCCGCCCGCAAAGCCGCCGAAACTCTGGCTGCGATCTGGGGGGCACTCTCGGCTGTTGAAGATCCTGACCGGCGCCGTGAGCTGATCGACCGCCATGGTGGCGCATTGATGACCGCGTCGAACCACTATGCCGTGCTGATGCGCAAGCTTGGCCTGGAAGGCCCCTTCACGGGCTGACCGGCGGTGGCGGGTGTGGACGGTGCGGGGCGTGGACGGTGCGCGGTCAGACAGGGGCAGCCCTGAGCGGGGCCAATCATGGCCCCGGATCCCGACCGGACCTTTTTCGGCCTATCCGGCACGGGCAAGGATCATCGTTGCCGCGCGGTCACCGATCATCATCGACGGGGCGTTGGTGTTGCCTGCGATGAGGGTGGGCATGATCGAGGCATCGGCAACGCGAAGACCCGAGAGACCAATCACCCTGAGCGTCGCAGGCGCGACGACGGCCAGGGGGTCTGTCCCCATCTTGCAGGTGCCGACCGGGTGATAGACGCTCAAGGCCTCGGCGCGCAGGTAATCTCTTATTTCGGCATCGGTCTGCACCTGTGGCCCTGGCAGAATCTCGCGGCCCTTCAACGACAAGAACGCCGGGTCACTCAGCAGGGACCGGGCGAGTTTCAGACCCTCAGTCAATGTCTCAAGATCGTGGCTGTCGGTAAAGAACCGGTGGTCGATCTTAAGGGTGTTGCCACGCGCCAGGGTGATCTCTCCCACCGACCGGGGGCGCAGCACGCAGGTATGCACCGCAAAGCCATGGCCATATTCAACCAACCGCCCACGATGGCTGCGGTAGCCGGGCACAAAATGAAATTGAATATCGGGAAGATCACCTGCAAGTCGGGTTCTGGCAAAGCCGCCCGCCTCGACATAATTGGTCGAGAGCATCCCTTTTCGGACGAACAGATACTGGAAGGGCGCGGCCACCATTCGGGGCAGGTTTGCCAGTGACAAGCCAAGCGTCCGCGACGACGGGGATCGCAGTGTAACCATGCCGTCAACGTGATCACGCAGGTTTTTGCCCACACCCGGCAGGTTGTGCCTCACGGGTATTCCGGCGGCTTGCAGCTCGTTTGCAGGGCCGATGCCAGAGGCCAGCAGGATACGCGGCGAACCGATAGCGCCGGCCGCAAGAACCACCTCGCGCCTGCAGCCGATCATGGTTTCGCCCGCGTGGGTGCGGATAGTGGCACCCATAACCCGGGTGCCGTCCAGTTCCAGCCGCAGCACTTCGGCCCCGGTGATCACCCGCAAATTGGCGCGCGTCTCGACCGGCTTCAGGAAGGCGCGGTAGGACGAAAACCGCTGGCCATTCTTTTGCGTAACATCGTAGATGCCGACCCCAAGCTGCGAGGCGCCGTTGAAATCGCGATTCTGCGGCAAACCGTGGTTCATCCCCGCCTGGACGAACAGCGCCGACACCGGGTTTGGGTCACGCGGCGCATCAACCAACAACTCACCATCAAAGCCGTGCAGGGCGGATGATTGGCCAAGTAGATTCCGCTCAAATCCTTTGAACACCGGAAGCACATCCTTCCAGCCCCAGCCGGAACACCCGAGTGCGGCCCAATCATCGTAATCCTGCGGCGCGCCACGGATATAGATCATCGAGTTGATTGAAGAGGAACCGCCAAGCCCGCGGCCCCTGTTCACCGGAATTGTGCGCCCGTTCATCGCGTGTTGCGGCACACCCTTGTAGCAGTAATCATAGCGCGGATTGCCATAAAGCGCCAATATACCTGCCGGAATCTGCACCAGCGGCGATGCGTCCGAGCCGCCCGCCTCAATCACGCAAACCCGGTGGCTGGGATTGGCGGACAACCGGTTGGCCAGTACCGAGCCCGCCGACCCTGCGCCAATCACGATGAAGTCATAACTCTCATGTGGCATAGATATCTCCGGAGGCTTTGCACGCGCAATCATGCGCGGGTGGCGTGGTGGGAAACAGAAGTTTTTACCTGATCCTTGCTTCAGGATTGCCAATGCCATCCGGGGCGGCACGACATTGCGCTGCTGGCTGTACTCTGGGCCGGGACCGCGTGGAGCAAGGCAGGTTAGCCCTAGCCTAACTTAGGGTTTCACAGCCGTTAGTTTACGCGAAGCGCAAGTCACGCGATGGTGGCATGCATGGCGCGCACCTTCGGGGCACGTCATTTCTGATCTGAAGATAGGGTACCCTTTGCGCGATCCACGCTATGACATTTTGTTTGAACCGATGGCAATCGGTCCGGTGACCGCTCCGAACCGGTTCTATCAGGTCCCCCATTGCAATGGCGGCGGCTACCGCGATCCGTCGGCGGCGGCCGCGATGCGCGGCACCAAGGCCGAGGGCGGCTGGGGGGTAATCTTTACCGAACAGACCGAGATGCACCACACCTCGGAAATCACCCCGTTCATCGAACTGCGGCTCTGGGAAGATCAGGATATCCCCGCCCTGCGCAAGATGTCGGAAGCGATGAAGACCCATGGCGCGCTGGCGGGCATCCAGCTGGCCTATTCCGGCATCAACGGCCCAAACATGTATACCAAGGAGGTGCCGCTGGCCCCGAGCGCGCTGCCGATCCGCACCTTTACCAACGATCCGGTGCAGGCCCGCGCCTTGGACAAACACGATATCGTCAACCTGCGGCGCTGGTTCGTGAATGCGGCGAAACGCTCGCGCGTTGCGGGGTTTGATCTGATCTGCCTTTACGGCGCGCATGGCTTTGGGATTTTCCAACATTTCCTGTCCCGCGCCACCAATCAACGCACCGATGAATACGGCGGCAGTCTGGAGAACCGCTCGCGCTTCGCGCGTGAGGTGATCACCGACATGCGCGATGCAGTGGGCGATACCATGGGCATCACCTTGCGGGTCAGCTTGGACGAATCCATCGGCAACCTTGGCTTTTCCAATACCGAGCTGCGCGATTTTATCGCGATGAACCGCGATCTGCCCGATCTTTGGGATCTGGCGCAAGGAACCTGGGAAGACTGCTCTGGCCCGTCGCGGTTCAAGGACGAGGCAGCGCAAGAGGCCCTGGTAAAGGGCATCCGCGAATTGTCCGACAAGCCGGTGGTTGGCGTCGGCCGTTTCACCAGCCCGGACGTAATGGCCAGGATGATCCGTCAGGGCACGCTGGATTTCATCGGTTGCGCCCGCCCGTCGATCGCCGATCCGTTCTTGCCGAAAAAGATCGACGAAGGCCGGGTTGAGGACATCCGCGAATGTATCGGCTGCAACATCTGCATTACCGGCGACATGACGCAATCCATTTCCCGCTGCACCCAGAACCCGGCGTTCATGGAGGAATGGCGCAAGGGCTGGCATCCCGAACGGATGAACGCCAAAGGCGACAGC
>JANMDM010000342.1:0-5477 GCA_031376305.1 Pseudomonadota bacterium
CGCCTTGCGCCCGACCCTGTGGCACGCGGGCGCGACCTTCCCAGAAACCGAAAGCGTGCTGCAACAGATGCTGAATGATGGCGAGGTGGATTTCTCCATGGCCTTCGATCCGGCGGCAGCGGCGGCGGCGGTCGAACAGGGGTTATTGCCCGAAACCGTGCGCAGCTACGGTTTTGATGGCGGCAGCATTGGCAATATCAGCTTCGTGGCCATTCCCTTTAACGCCGCCCATAAGGATGCCGCCAAGGTCGTGGCCGATTTTCTGCTGGACCCGGCGACGCAGGCCCATGCCCAGGACATCACCATCCTTGGCAGCTATTCGGTGCTGGACCCGTCCAAACTTGGGGAAGCCCAGAAAGCCACTTTTGCCGCGCTGCCGACATCGTCGGCTTTGCCCTCGAACGAAAGTCTTGGGGCGACGCTGATCGAACCGCATCCAAGCTGGATGACCCGCCTGGCCGATGAATGGGCCAAGCGCTACACAAAATGACCCATGCCGAGGGGCGCGGGCTTCGAATTCTGGCGCTGGGCGTGATCACAGGCGGTTTTGTCCTGCCAATCTTTGCCGGGCTTTGGCAAACCGTGGCTGCGGCCTTTGGCTATCTTCCGGCCATTGGTGCGACTGAGCTTGGCCTTGCGCCTTGGCGGCAACTTGCCGCCTTGCCGGGGGTCTGGACCAGCCTTGCGCTGACACTCTGGACCGGCCTTGCCGCGACGCTGCTGGCGCTGCTGCTGGCCTTTGGCTGCGCTGCGGCAGCATACGGGCGCATCGGCACCAGACACTGCCTACGGTGGCTGACGCCGCTTTTGGCGGCACCACATGCGGCGATGGCCATCGGGCTGGCGTTTTTGATCGCGCCCTCTGGCTGGTTGGCGCGGGCTGTCAGCCCTTGGGCCACCGGCTGGCGGCTTCCTCCCGATCTGGCCATTGTGCATGATCCAATGGGGTTGGCGCTGATCCTCGGGCTGTTGGTGAAAGAGGTGCCGTTCTTCTTGCTGGTCATCCTCGCGGCCCTGTCCCAAGTGCCGGTTGGTCAGTATGAGGACGCGGGCCGCGCCCTTGGTTACGGGCGCGGGCAGGTCTGGGCCAAGCTGATCGCACCGCTGCTTTATCCGCTGATCCGCCTGCCGGTCTATGTGGTGTTGGCCTTTGCCTTGTCGGTGGTCGATATGGCAGTGATCTTGGGGCCATCGAACCCGCCCACCCTGTCGGTCGCGGTCACCCGCTGGCTGTTTGCCCCCGACACACAACGGCTGCTGCCCGCTTCGGCGGGCGCCCTGTTGCAGGCCCTTGTTGTGGTTGCCGCGATTGCGGTTTGGTGGCTGACCGAACGGCTTCTGGCCCCTCTTGGGCTTTGGTGGCTGCGGCTGGGCCAGCGGGGCTGGGCCTCGGGACCAGGGCCAAGACTGGCCATGGCCGCCACACTGCTGCTCATGGCACTTGGCACGCTGGCGCTGATCGGCCTTGGCGTCTGGTCGCTGGCCTGGCGCTGGTCTTTCCCCGATGCCCTGCCCGAAAGCTGGTCGCTCAAGGCCTGGATGCGGCCCGGGTCCGGTTGGGGGCGGGCGGCGATGACCAGCCTGTCGCTGGGCCTTGCCACCACCCTTTTGTCGTTGACCCTCGCCATTGCATGGCTTGAAGGCGAGGACCGCGCCGCCCTGCCCCGCGCCCGCTGGGCCGAGGCGCTGATCTATCTGCCCTTGTTGATCCCGCAGGTGGCCTTCCTTTATGGGCTGAATGTCGTGTTCCTCAAGGCCGGGCTGGCTGGCGGCACTCTGGCGGTGATCTGGGCGCAGACGCTGTTCGTTTTTCCCTATGTGATGATCGCCCTGTCAGACCCTTGGCGCGCGCTTGACCACCGGCTGGTGCAAGCGGCCGCCTCTGTGGGCGCGGGGCCAACCCGGCGGCTGCTGAGCGTCAAACTACCGGTCCTGCTGCGCCCGCTCCTGACCGCCGCCGCCATCGGTTTTGCCGTATCAGTGGCGCAATATCTGCCCACCTTGTTCATGGGCGCCGGCCGCGTCGCCACCCTCACGACCGAGGCGGTAACCCTGTCTTCCGGCTCTGATCGCCGGATCATCGGCGTCTATGGCGTGTTGCAGGCGGCATTGCCCTTGGCCGCCTATGCCTCGGCCTTGATCCTGCCCGCCGTTCTTTACCGCCACCGGCGCGGTCTGTCGGGAGCGGGGGCATGAGCACGCTGGAACTGCACGACATCCGCATCACCCCCAAAGACCGGGAAACCCCGCTGTTCCCGCCCCTTAGCCTGACCATCCCGGCGGGCAAGGTGGTGACAGTCATCGGCCCCTCCGGCATCGGCAAGTCGACGCTGATGGACTACATCGGCGGCCACTTGTCGCGCGGCTTCACCGCCTCGGGTCGGGTGATCCTGGCCGGGCGTGACCTGACCGGGGTCGCGGCCGAGGCCCGCCAGATCGGCGTCATGTTCCAGGATGCGGTGCTGTTTCCGCATCTGTCGGTGGGCGATAATCTGGCCTTTGGCCTGGCGCGTCATATCCGGGGCCGCACCGCCCGTCGCGCCGCCATTGCCGAGGCGCTGGCCCAAGCCGGGCTTGACGGCTTTCACGATCGCGACCCGGCCGCTTTGTCGGGCGGCCAGCGCGCCCGCGCGGCGCTGATGCGTACGCTTCTGGCCGAGCCCAAGGCACTGCTCCTCGACGAACCGTTTTCCAGGCTTGACCCCGGGCTGCGCGCCGACCTGCGGGCCTTTGTCTTCGCCCATGTCCGTGCCCGCGCCATTCCGGTGATGATGGTCACCCATGACGCCAGCGACGCCGAAGCCGCGGGCGGGCCGGTGATCAGGCTCTAAAGCGTGTCAGACCAAAGTGGATACCGGTTTTGTCACCAGACACGCGTAAAAACAAAAGATTAGAGCTTGTCTGGCGATTCTGTCATCGACAGACAAGCTCTAGCCAAAGAAAAAGCGGCCCGGAAAGACTCCGTTCCGCCCAATTTGTCTCAGCCATTCAGCGTCAGAGGCTGGCGTCAAGCGCCTTAAGCACCGCATCGCCCATACCGCTGGTTGATACCGCTACGCCACCGTCCGGCCCCATCAGATCAGCGGTGCGAACACCCTCGGCCAGCACCTTTTCAACGGCCTTTTCTACCCGCGTCGCCTCGTCCCCCAAATCGAAGGAATAGCGCAGCGCCATCGCAAAGCTCAGGATACAGGCGATCGGATTGGCCTTGCCCTGCCCGGCAATATCGGGGGCCGACCCATGCACCGGCTCGTAAAGTGCTTTCGGGCGGCCGCTGGCTGCGGGCAACCCAAGGCTGGCCGAGGGCAACATGCCAAGCGACCCGGTCAACATTGCGGCCATGTCCGACAACAGATCGCCAAACAGGTTGTCGGTGACAATCACATCGAACTGCTTGGGCCAGCGGCACAGCTGCATGGCCCCCGCATCGGCATACATGTGCGAAAGCTCGACATCGGCATATTCGTTGTCATGCACCCACTGGACTTCTTCGCGCCACAGAATGCCTGATTCCATCACATTGGCCTTCTCCATCGAGCAGACCTTGTTGCCCCGTCGCCGCGCCAGCTCGAACGCCGACCGCGCCACACGGCGGATTTCATTGGTGGTATAACGCTGGGTATTGATGCCAACGCGGCCGCCTTCATTGTCCGGGAATATCCCGCGCGGTTCGCCGAAATAGACGCCCGAGGTCAGTTCGCGGACGATGACGATATCCAGCCCCGCCACGACTTCTTTCTTCAGCGACGAGAAATCTGCCAGCGCGTCAAAGCACTGCGCGGGCCTGAGGTTGGAGAACAGGTCCATTTCCTTGCGCAGACGCAACAGCCCGCGTTCCGGCTTGACGCTGAAGTCGAGCTTGTCGTATTTCGGCCCGCCCACAGCCCCCAGCAGCACCGCGTCCACCGCCTGTGCCTTGGCCATCGTGGCGTCGGTCAAGGGCGTGCCATGCGCATCATAGGCGCAGCCACCGACAAGATCTTCGGACACATCGAAATGGATGGCGCGCTTGGCGCCGAACCAGGTGATGATCTTTTTTACCTCGGCCATGACTTCGGGGCCGATGCCGTCACCGGCAAGGATAAGAAGGGAAGGATTGGCCAAGGCAGGGACTCCCAAAGGCTGAATGCGTTGCCCGTTCGCCTAGCCAATGTGGTGCGGCGGGTCAAGCGCAGCTGCGCCTGGGGCATCTCTATATCCACCCAGACCAGACGATGGCGCGACGCAGCCATCGCCACATTCGCGGCCGGTGTACCGGGCGTCGGCCAATATACGCCCGAACCGATTACGCGAAGGCCCGCCGACGGCAGCACATAATCAACCCGCAGATTCCCCGGCCCGGTGTCTTCCGGCCAATCGGCGGTATCGCGCGCCGGATCGCCCTTTTGCGTGGCGTTTGGCCCGCCTTGCTCCGCACCAGCGCGTCCACCGTCACTGACCGGAGCGGGATCTTGCAGCCGCGCATCAGACAGCAGGGCGGTGATTGCATTCCGCCGCCCATCCCCATCCTCGGAGTCAAGATTGCCGTCACCCAGAATCACGACCGGCGCTTTTGGCGCAGGCCAAGGCAATACCCCGTCGAGATAGAGTGTCCAGAAGGCAGTTTCATCATGGTTGCGGCGGCCATTGCGATCCTCAGGCCCATCGAAAACCGGGGGCGCGGCGGAATAGGCCAAAACATGCAATGTGGTGCCATCCGGCATCGTGACGGGAACATCCCAATGTGCCGTCGTCGACAGGCGCAATTCGTCAACGGCTTCGGCCGAATACCCGGCCTCGGCCAGCAGATTGCCCGGTAGATCACGCCAAAGGTAGTCGGAAAAATCCCGCGCCCCATCCGCGTCCAATGGCAGCCGCGACAGGATTGCCATACCGCCCTCGCCCGAGTAATGGCCAAATCCCTGCGCATCCCCCGGCCCGCGAAAGGCGCCGTCACCGTCCAGATCAAACGCGGTCATCATGCCGGTGTTTGGTCGTTGCGCGAACACATGGGAATACGCCGCCCCCTGATCCGCCAACCGCCCCGCCAGCGCTGAAAGGGCGGCGCCGCCGCGGTCATAATCGAACCCGGTCAGCAGAAGTACATCCGGCGAAACCTCGGCAATCACCGCCACCACGGCGTTTGCCTGCGCATCTTGCCCGTTCAGAATATCGCGCAGCATTAGTCCCGGCCCGTCACGCATCAACTCAACGTTGAACGTCGCCACGCGAATATTTTCGGCCCGCACGGTCGATGCCACGAGCAGTGCGCCCGCAATCAGGCCGGCAAAAGCTCTGCCTGACCAGCCGGACTTAGACTGCGGCGCTTGTCGGCGATCATCCGCGCGACCCGCCCCATGGCGATACCACGCATAAAAAGGCTGGCAGGTAGAAACGCCCATGCGGTCATCGTCCAGATCAGGGTGTGCGGGCTTTCAAGCGTTACCGGAGTAAACGACAGTGACGCAAGCTTCAAAATCGCAGGGATCAGAAAGGGC
>JANMDM010000123.1:0-4427 GCA_031376305.1 Pseudomonadota bacterium
TTCCTACTGCGGGCATTTCGGCAACAAACTCCTGGGTTTCGTCTGGCTGTAACTTGGCCTAGGACAATGTCAGGTTTTTTAAGTGCAGGAGCCCTTCCGATGCCTCAGCCTCTGCTTTCCATTACCTATTGCACCCAGTGCAATTGGCTGTTGCGTTCGGCGTGGATGGCGCAAGAGGTGCTGTCGACATTCGCCGTAGAGATTGGCGGGGTGTCGCTGATTCCCGGTACTGGCGGGGTTTTTGAAATCCGTCTGGACGACGAGCTTATCTGGGAACGAAAACGCGATGGCGGGTTTCCGGATGTAAAAGTCCTCAAGCAAATGGTCCGCGACCGGATCGCGCCGGATCGTGACCTTGGCCATAGTGATCGGCCGACGAAACCTTAAAGCTTGCGAAAGGCGATAAGGTATGCGCGGTCCCCGCGTTGCACAGGATCCGCCGCCGGGATTCCTCTGGCGTCTTCAGCGCACAGGCAGTGTCTAATCCAAGCGTTTTGCAGGTTATACCCGATATGAGCCCGTGACCGCCGCTCTCGGTCAGGTGCGACCATATGCCAACGCGAATGGTTGCCAGACCGCTCTTGTGCGCCCGGTCCCGGCGCGGGATAGTCGGCGCATGCAAAGAACCCTTCTTTCCCTTGGTCACGGCTATTCCGCCCAAACCCTTGCCGCGAAATTGATTGCGCAGGGCTGGCGGGTGATCGGTACGACCCGCAGCGCTGACAAAGCCGTACGACTGGCCGCCCAAGGTGTTGAGCCGCTGATTTGGCCGGGAAACGCCCTTACCGACGCCCTTGAGTGCGCCACCCATCTTTTGACTTCGATTGCGCCCGGTGCGGATGGCGACCCGGTGCTGGCCGCGCACCGCGAAGAATTGGCAAAAATCCGGCATCTGAAATGGGCGGGATACCTGTCAACCACCGGTGTTTACGGCGATCATAAAGGCGGTTGGGTTGACGAAAATACCCCGCTTACGCCAACAACGGCACGCGGCAAGTGGCGGGTGCGGGCCGAAGCGGATTGGCGGGCGCTTGGCAACCTGCCGCTGCATATCTTCCGACTTGCTGGTATCTATGGCCCCGGTCGCGGGCCTTTCAAAAAACTCCGCGACGGGTCTGCGCGGCTGATCCTCAAGCCCAACCAGTACATGAGCCGCATCCATGTGGACGACATCGCCTGCGTGCTTGAAGCGTCGATCAATCGCCCGGCGCCTGGAACCGCCTATAACGTCTGCGATGATGAACCCTCGCCCCCCGAAGATGTTCTACTGCATGCGGCGCGCCTGCTGGGTCTGCCGCCCCCGGTCGCCGTTGCCTACGCATCCGCCGAGATGACACCGATGGCGCGCAGCTTCTACGCCGAATCCAAAAGGGTGCGAAACGACCGTATCAAGCACGCGCTTGACATAACGCTGACTTATCCGAGCTACCGCGAAGGGCTGGCGGCCCTGCTGACCGACCCCTAAGCCAGCCTCAACACTGCCGCCCCACAGGCGATAATCAGCACCGCCACCACCCGCCGCCAGCCAACGTCTTCCTTGAGGATCAGCGCCGAAATCACTGTCGCAAACAGAATTGAGGTTTCGCGCAAGGCAGCCACCATCGCAACCGGCGCCTGCGTCATCGCCCAATGGGCCACGCCATAAGATATCATCGTTCCAAACCCACCGATGACGCCTTCGCGCCACTGCCGCAGGGCCTGAGAAATTAACACCGGCCCACGCCGCCACACTGCCCAGCCAACCAACGGTGGCGCGGTCAGAAGAAAGACCCACAGCGTATACCCGAGCGCCGTGTCCGAGCGTCGCACACCCAGGCCGTCAGATAGGGTATACGCGGCAATGACAAAGGCATTCATCACCGCAAACGCCAGCCCCGCACGCGAACCGCCGCGCCCAAGCGCTGCCATACTCAGGATGCCGATAGAAATCAGCCCGATCCCGCCCCAGCCCGCCACGGGCATGGCCTCACCAAAAATCGTGCCCGCCACCAAGGCCACAATCATCGGCGCACCGCCACGCATCACCGGGTAAGCCTGGCTCATGTCGCTGCGCCCGTAAGCTGCCGCGACCAGGGCGTAATAGGCGGTCTGCAAGACGATCGTGATACCGATAAATCCCCAGCTTTCGGGTGCAGGCTGTGGTACGAACGGCAATGCTATCGCGGCAATCGCCGATGCGGCTATACAGATCGCCACTGCGGACACGAACTTGTCGTCCGATCCTTTGACGATGGCATTCCATCCGGCATGAAGTGCAGCCGCAAACAGGACAAGAAGAAAGACAGATGCGGTCAAGGCAAGGCCCCTTGGTTCGGCGCCAGCCAGAGCGCCGACGCTGGACGAAGTCAAGGCCCGTCGGCTGACCGGTCCGGGCCTGCACAAAATCTGCTGACGGCCCCTTGCGGATCCTGTGGGCGTTACCCATCTTCCTCACGCGGGCCGGGCCCCTCTGACGATCCCCAGATCGTGATGTCGGACCGCATCGGGTGTTGCCGATGTTCAGCCTGGCTTGCCTTGCGGATATCCGGAACCCTTTCGTCAACAGAGAGGACAAAATGGATATCCTGCTTTCCCACTTTCTCGGCACGCCCATCTGGATGTGGGCCGGTTTCATCACCACCGTACTGGCCCTTCTGGCCTTCGACCTTGGCGTTCTGCACAAAGGCGGAGAGGAAATCGGTGTCCGCGAAAGCCTGAAACTGTCGGCCCTTTACATCGCCCTCGGCCTTGGCTTCGGCAGCTTTGTCTGGTGGCAACTCGGTGCCGTTCCGGCCACCGAATATCTGACGGCGTTCGTCGTCGAGAAAAGCCTTGCGCTCGACAATATCTTCGTCATCGCGCTGATATTCTCGTTCTTCGCCATCCCGCGCGCTTATCAGCACCGGGTGCTGTTCTGGGGCATCCTTGGCGTGATCGTGCTGCGCGCCATCATGATCGGCCTGGGGGCCACGCTTGTGGCGCAGTATGGCTGGCTGCTTTACCTTTTCGCCGGGTTCCTGATCCTGACCGGCATCAAGATGCTGCTGTTGGGCGAAAAAGAGACTAATCTGGCGGAAAACCCCCTGCTGCTGCTGATCCGGCGCCGCTTTCGTGTGACGGAAAAGCTGCACGGCAATGCCTTCCTGATCCGTCAAAAAGATCCGGAAACCGGCAAACTGGCCACTTATCTTACGCCACTTCTGCTGGCGCTCATCCTGATCGAAGTGGCCGATATCATCTTCGCAGTCGACTCGGTGCCCGCAGTCTTTGCCATCTCGACCAACCCGTTCATCGTCTATACGTCGAACATCTTCGCCATTCTTGGCCTGCGCGCCCTTTACTTCGCGCTGGCCGCCGTGCTGCACCGCTTTGCCTATCTCAAACAGGCTCTGGCGATCCTGCTGGTGTTCATCGGATCGAAGATCTTCATCGCCGATGCGTTCGGCTGGACGAAGTTTCCCGCCAGCTGGTCGCTGAGCGTGACCTTTGCCATTCTCGCGGGCGGTGTGCTCTATTCGCTTTGGCGCACCCGCAAGGATGTCAAAGCCGCGTGAGCGCCTGAAGCATTTCATTGCGGGGCTTTTCTTCCGCCCCATATCGCAGCAGCATGACAAAGCCTGAGAAGGGAAACGACATGAGCACCGCAACGAAACGCTACACCAAAACCCCCGAAGCCGTCGCCCGCCTGACGCCCGAGCAACGCCGTGTGACGCAAACCGACGGGACCGAGCGCGCCTTTACAGGCGAATTCTGGAATCACAAAGAGCCGGGTCTGTATGTCGACGTGGTTTCGGGCGAGCCGTTGTTTTCCTCTGATGACAAGTTCGACAGTGGCTGCGGCTGGCCAAGCTTTACCCGACCGCTGGTGGCAGAACATGTGGCCGAACGGACAGATACCGCCTTTGGCATGATCCGCACGGAAGTGCGATCCCGGCATGGCGACAGCCATCTGGGCCATGTTTTCACCGACGGGCCACGCGATCAGGGCGGCCTGCGCTATTGCATCAATTCGGCCTCGCTGCGGTTCATTCCCTTAGACAGGCTTGAGGCCGAAGGGTACAGCGACTGTGCGGCAGCGCTCCGCAAGGGAGGCAGGCGACTCGCCTTCCCTCCCGGAAGCTTCCCGCCGGCCCTGCCCTGGGTCAGCGCCTAGTTGCAATGCGGAACATCAGCTGATCTGTTCGCGCAATCGCGGCGAGTAACACGCGACGCCCTCGCAACGGTGCGCGGCCGCGCCCCATCCGTCCAGCAGACGGCCCGGGGAACAACCGGTTGATAGGAAGACGGGCCGATTCAGGGCTCCAACCCAGCCAGGCGACGGCAGTTGGGCCAGGAGATGACACATCAGGTAGGGGCCCCGGCCGTGCCAAGACAGCCGCACGGCGAACTCGCGAAAAACCGCGAAAAACGGCTGGCACTGAGGATTGGCAGCACTGAGGATTGGCACT
>JANMDM010000168.1:0-4911 GCA_031376305.1 Pseudomonadota bacterium
CTGCGCTGGTGGTGTCTTACTACCGATCGGCGGAATACGTGAACCTGAAGCCTATCACGCAGCGCACCTATCGCTCGACTATGGAGCCTTTCAGGGAACAGCACGGGGGAAAGACCGTTGCAAACCTAAAACGGGAACACGTCAAGGCGATCATCGCCAAGTTCGCAGACCGCCCGGCGGTAGCTAACAATTGGATGAAATCAATAAAGATCCTAATGCGTCATGCGGTCGACTCGGGTATGCGCCCTGATGATCCGTCAGCCGGGCTGCGAAAGTTGCACACCGGATCAAGCGGGTATCGGACTTGGACCGAAGACGAGATTGAACAATATTACACTGTTCACCCAGTGGGCACCAAAGCCCGTCTTGCTTTGGAGCTGCTGCTTTACACCGGCCAGCGACGCGCCGATGTGGTGCGCATGGGGCGGCAGAATGTCCGGGACGGGGTCTTGCGGATCCGACAGTCGAAGACAGGCACCCAAGTTGAAATCCCTCTGCATCCGGTCCTAACGGAGTCGTTGGAGGCCTTGCCACAGAAGAACATGACGTTCCTTCTGACTGAATACGGCAAACCCTTTGCAGTGGCAGGTTTCGGCAACTGGTTTCGTGATCGGGTGATCGATGCGAAGTTGCCAGATGGGCTTTCTGCACATGGTTTACGAAAATCGGCTTGCCGCAGGTTGGCGGAGGCGGGATGCACCGGGCCGCAGATTATGTCCATCAGCGGGCACAAGAATCTGAAGGAAGTGCAGACCTACATTGAAGCGGCAGACCGCCTTGGAATGGCCCGTCAAGCTATTCAAAAACAAATTGCTGCGCACGAAAACAGAACGAAAATTGTCAAACCTTCCTGATCGGTTTGACAATTTTCGTTCCAACTCATTGAAAAACAAGGAGTCTTAGTATGGGAATGGTAGGCCCGGAGGGACTTGAACCCCCAACCAAGGCGTTATGAGCGCCCTGCTCTGACCATTGAGCTACAGGCCCGATCTTTGCCATGCCTAACAGAATGTTTCGGCCCGTCAACCAAAACGCGTCCGGTTGGCGTATAGCCCACGCCACGCGTTGTCGCGGCGTGACTTATCCTGTATGGGGCCGCGCTAAGGATCATGCCGCGCCAGGGGACCAAGATGACCGAACAGAAAACTGGGCTGACCTATGCCGATGCGGGCGTCGATATTGATGCGGGCAACGCCTTGGTCGAGCGGATCAAACCTGCAGCCAAACGCACGGCGCGGTCCGGCACCATGTCTGGCCTTGGCGGCTTTGGCGCGCTTTTCGACCTCAAGGCTGCGGGCTACACCGATCCGGTTCTGGTCGCGGCGACCGATGGGGTCGGAACCAAGCTGCGCATCGCCATTGACACCGGTAACGTTGATTCGATCGGCATCGATCTGGTGGCAATGTGTGTCAACGATCTGGTCTGCCAGGGGGCAGAGCCGCTGTTCTTTCTGGATTACTTTGCCACCGGCAAACTTGATGTGGATCAGGCGACCCGTATCATTACCGGCATCGCCGATGGCTGTGCCCAATCGGGTTGCGCGCTGATCGGGGGCGAGACTGCCGAAATGCCCGGTATGTACCACAAGGGCGATTTTGATCTTGCGGGCTTTGCCGTCGGCGCCATGGAACGTGGGCGGGATCTGCCGCGCGAGGTGAGGGAAGGCGACGTCCTTTTGGGACTTTTGTCAAACGGCGTACATTCCAACGGATATTCTTTCGTGCGCAAGGTTGTGGACCTGTCTGGCCTTGGCTGGGATGCGCCGTCGCCCTTTGGCACTGGCTGCCTTGGGGCGGCCCTGCTGGCGCCGACCCGGCTCTATGTGCGGTCGGCTCTGGCGGCGGTGCGGGCGGGGGGGGTCCACGCGCTGGCGCATATCACCGGCGGCGGGCTGACCGAAAACCCGCCCCGGGTCATGCCTGACGGGCTGGCCTGCGAAATTGACTTGTCCGCCTGGGAACTGCCGCCAGTGTTTCGCTGGCTGGCAACCACGGCCGGTATGTCCGAGCCTGAGTTGCTGAAAACCTTCAACTGCGGCATCGGCATGATTGCGGTCGTGGCCGAAGATCGCGCCGCGGCGCTGGCCGGGCTGCTGACCGCGCAGGGCGAAAGCGTGACGCAAATGGGCCGCGTCGTGAAGGGGCAGGGCGTGATCTACAAGGGCAGGCTTTTGTGAAGCGTGTTGCCATCCTGATCTCCGGGGGTGGTTCCAATATGCTGGCGCTGGCAGCAAGCATGGTCGGCGACCATCCGGCGCGCGCCGTGCTGGTCGCCTCAAACGACACAGGCGCCACCGGTCTGATCCGCGCCGCAGCGCTTGGCATCCCCACCGCTGCCGTCGATCATCGCCCCTACCATGGCGACCGCGCCGCATTCGAAGCCGCGCTGCTTGTCCCCATTCTGGAGGCAAACCCAGACATTCTTTGCCTTGCCGGGTTCATGCGGGTGCTGACCCCGGCCTTTGTGGCGCGCTTTGCGGGCCGGATGCTGAATATCCACCCGTCGCTGCTGCCAAAATATCCGGGCCTGCATACGCATGGCCGGGCACTGGCGGCAGGCGATACCGCGGCGGGTTGTACCGTCCACGAAGTGACCCCGATCCTGGATGATGGGCCGATCCTTGGTCAAAGCCGCATTCCGGTCCTGCCCAATGACACCGAAGCAACACTTGCCGCACGGGTTCTCGTTCAGGAACATCGCCTTTACCCGGCCGTGCTGCGCCGCTTTGCCTCAGGCGACCGCACCCCGATTTGCCTCTAAGGGCTTTTTCTTGCACAAATACTCCCGCCAGAGGCGCTTCCAGGACAGTTTGGCAACAGTCTTTACCTGTGCCCGCCACAAGCCTTTCCTTCCTGATCGACCTCGCCTAAGACCGAAACTGCGGGATGAGCCCGTGATGAACAGGATGATGATGAAGACGATTTTGACCACAGAAGATCTGGCGCAATTCTGCGCCGCCGCGAAAACCCAGGCCTATGTCACCATCGACACCGAGTTCCTGCGCGAACGCACCTATTATTCCAAGCTTTGTCTGATCCAGATGGCGCTGCCCGGCAAGGATGGCGAGGCGGTGCTGGTCGATCCCTTGTCGGCGGAGCTGTCGCTGGAGCCGCTTTACGATCTTTTCCGCCATGAAGCGACCGTCAAGGTCTTTCATGCGGCCCGCCAGGATCTGGAAATCTTCTTCGTTGAAGGCAATGTTTTCCCGGTTCCGCTGTTCGACACCCAGATCGCGGCAATGGTCTGCGGGTTTGGCGAACAGGTCGGCTATGAAACTCTGGTCAAAAAGATTGCCCGCGAGAATCTCGACAAGTCGTCGCGGTTCACCGACTGGTCGCGCCGCCCGCTCAGCGAGGCGCAATCGACCTACGCATTGGCCGATGTCACGCATCTGCGGCAGATCTATGAATTTCTGAGCGCCGAGTTGAAGCGCTCGGGTCGGCAAAAGTGGGTGGAAGAGGAACTGGCGATCCTGCTGGACCCCGAAACCTATATCACCCGCCCGAACGAGGCTTGGGAAAAGGTCAAGACCCGCACCACCTCGGGGCGCTTTCTGGCCGTGGTGCGCGAGCTTGCCCGCTTCCGCGAAGATTATGCCCAGAGCCGCGATGTGCCGCGCAGCCGGGTCTACAAGGATGATGCGCTGCTGGAACTCGCTTCGACGCGGCCTGCCAATTTCGAAGAACTTGGCCGGTCGCGATTGTTGATGCGCGAAGGTCGCAAGACCGATGTCGCTGAAGGGATTTTGGCGGCGGTCAAGGCGGGTATGGAGGCGAAGCCTGAAGATTTTCCAAAGGTTGACCTGACGCGCGAACAATTGCAGGTGAATTCGGCGCTTGCCGATCTGCTGCGGGTCTTGTTGAAAGCCAAATCCGAAGAAACCGGGGTGGCGCCGAAACTGATCGCTGCCGCATCAGAGTTGGATGCGCTGGCGGCCGGGATTCGGGGTCTGCCGGTGTTGCATGGCTGGCGCAACGAAGTGTTTGGCTCTGATGCCTTGCGCCTGTGTCAGGGCGAGATTGCCCTGTCTGCGATTGGCGGTGCGGTGCGGGTGGTGACGGTTTAGATTCTTTCAGCGACCGCTGGTGCGGCTGTTGGTTTCGCCCTGCACGACAATTTTCGTCACCTCGGCCAGCTTGATGTCTGACACGAAAACCGCCGCGGTCAATTCGCGCGACTGCGCCGTTGATACCGGGGTTGCGTCCAGCGGCTGGAACACCAGGAACCGATAGGTCAGCACGCCGTTTTCGTCGGGGCGGCCATTGTTATCGGCAACCAATTCGGCTTTCCACCAGCCCTGCGTCGGCGGCAACCCCGCCGCACGAATAATCGCCCCGCCTTGCGACTGTTCAACCTCAAGCGTTGTGACTTCACGCACCAGTTGTCGGCCGTCCGCCGCTTCGCCGGGCAAAACCGCTGCGGCGGCAGCCGTCCCGCGGGACTGTCCAAACCAGTTGAACGGATTAAGCCTGCTGTTACGGATTTTCCCGCAATCGGCCAGCGACAAGGTCAGCGCCAGCACGGTCAGCGCGGCAATCGGGCGGTTCATGGCAGGGCTCCCTTGGTCTTTCAGGCCCATTGGGTAGCCCATTCCCGCGCCGCTGAAAAGGGGCGCGCGGCTGGACCTTTTGCCTGCGACACACTACCTGAGAAGAAACCCTGCGGAGCAGACCAATGGCCACCCCCGCCTTTGAGGATATTGCCGATACCTTTGCCTTCCTCGATGACTGGGAAGACCGCTACCGCCATGTGATCGAGCTGGGCAAGGCCATGCCGCCGTTAGACGAAGCTTTCCGGGTGCCTGCCACCAAAGTCGATGGCTGTGCCAGCCAGGTCTGGCTTTTGCCGCGGATCGACGGGCAGGGGCCTGACGCGCGCTTTGACTTTCAGGGCGAAAGTGACGCGATGAT
>JANMDM010000200.1:0-2557 GCA_031376305.1 Pseudomonadota bacterium
CGTGCTTGAGGAGCTGGGCGTGCCTTACCGGCTGAACCTGCTGGATTTCGATGCGGGCGATCTCGACAAACCCGAGCATCGTAGTTTGAACCCATTCGGCAAGATCCCGGCCCTGCAAACCCCCGATGGGCCGATGTTTGAAACCGCAGCCATCCTGCTCTGGCTGGCCGACCGCCACCGCGCGCTGGCCCCGGCGCCGGACGCACCCGAACGCGCCGCCTTTCTTAGCTGGTTCTTCTTCAATAACTATTCTCTGCACGGCGGGATGATGAACCTGGTGCATGCCTACCGCCCCGGCGGCGATGCCGTTGCCCATGCGGTGTCACAGGCCACCCACACCCTGCTGACCGGGCAGCTTGCGACGCTGAACGACATGATCGCCACCCAAAAACCGCGCTGGCTGTCGGCAGACCAACCCTCGATCCTTACCTACCATCTGTCGGTGCTCATGCGCTGGATGAAGGCCTTCCCGCACATCCCCGAACACGCCATCGACAGCACGGCTTTCCCCGCCATTCACGCCGTGTTACGGGCAATGGAAACCCGGCCTTCTGCAATTCGCGCCGCAAAAGTCGAAGGCCTGACCGGCACATTCTTCTCAAACCCGCAAAGCTGACCCAGATGTTCCTCTCCGTCTTCGACATGTTCAAAGTGGGTGTCGGCCCTTCGTCCAGCCACACCATGGGCCCGATGGTGGCCGGCGCGCGCTTTCTCGAATTGTTGCGCAACTCGCCGTTTCAGGCCCGCGGGCTGAAAGCCTCGTTGCACGGATCCCTGGCCTTCACCGGCAAAGGCCACGCCACCGACCGCGCCACCATCCTTGGCCTTGCGGGCTTCCTGCCCGATACCTATGACCATGACAAAGCCGAAGCGGCATTGGCCGCAATTGCCGGGTCGGGCACTGTCACGCCGCCGGGACTGCCTGCCCTGACCTTCCGCCCCGACGCCGATCTGATCTTTGATTATGGTCACACGCTGCCCGGCCACGCCAATGGCATGATCTTGATGGCGACTGACGCCCAGGGTGACGTGATTTTGCAGGAAACCTATTATTCCATCGGCGGCGGATTTGTGGTGACCGCGGCGGAACAATCGGCGGGCAAGGCAGCCAAAGTTCCTGCCAACTGCCCCTACCCGTTCCAGACGGCAGCACAAATGCTGGAAATGGCCGCCGCCTCAGGCAAAACCATCGCCGCGATGAAACGTGCCAATGAACTCAGCTTCCGGTCGCGTGCAGACCTTGATCAGGGCATGGCCCGCATCTGGCAGGTGATGAACGACTGCATCGACCGCGGCATGGCGACAGGTGGCATCTTGCCCGGCGGCCTGAACGTCCGGCGCCGCGCCAAAGGCATCCACGAGGCGCTTTTGGCCGAACGCGGGCTGAACCAGTCTGCTCCCCATACCATCAATGACTGGATGGTGGTCTACGCCATGGCCGTGAACGAGGAAAACGCCGCCGGGGGTCAGGTGGTGACCGCCCCCACCAATGGCGCCGCAGGCGTGCTGCCCGCCGTTATCCGCTACTGGCTCGACCATGTGCCGGGGGCCTCGCCTTCTCAAATCGGCGACTTCCTCCTGACCGCCGCCGCCATCGGTGGCATCGTCAAGACCAATGCCTCGATCTCGGGCGCCGAATGCGGCTGTCAGGCCGAGGTTGGCTCTGCCGCCGCCATGGCCGCAGCAGGCCTTGCCGCCGTCATGGGCGGTTCTGTCGAACAGGTCGAAAACGCCGCCGAAATCGCCCTGGAACACCACCTTGGCATGACCTGCGACCCGATCCGCGGACTGGTGCAGGTGCCCTGCATCGAACGCAACGGCCTTGGCGCCATCAAAGCGGTCTCCGCCGCCTCGCTGGCCCTCAGGGGCGACGGCAAACACCTTGTCCCCCTCGATGCCGCGATCGAGACCATGCGCCAGACCGGCCGCGACATGCACGAGAAATACAAGGAAACCTCGCTGGGCGGCCTTGCCGTCAACGTGCCGAACTGCTGAAATCCCGCGCATCCCGAAACGCCCGCCAGAACACCGCGCCCAGTACGATCGCCCCGCCGATCAGCGTGGCGACCGGCGGGAACTCGGCCAGAAAGATCCAGGCGAAGACAATGGCAAAGGGCGTTTCCGCCCCGGCCAGAAGCCCGGCCTCCGCCGCCACGATCCGCCGCGCGCCTTCGGTCCACAGGATCGACGCCACCGCGAAGCTCAGGCCGAAAACACAGACCCACCCAAAATCCGCCGCTGAAATCGCCAGAGGATCGCCGACAATCAGCCCCAGAACCAACAGCTGCAGCGACGATGCTGCCCCGGCCAGCACCGCCGGAGTGCCTGCAAAGACCCGGATCAACACTGTATAGAGCGCGAAAAGTCCCGTCATCGCCAAGGCTAGCGCGTCGCCCAGAAACTTCGGCGCCCCCAAACCACCGCCGACGATGACCGCAACCCCCAGCGCCGATATCAGCGCCGTCACCAGAACCTCGCGCCGGACCCTTTCGCGCAGGAAAAGCCATTCCAGCAAGGCCGCTACGAAAGGCACAAGCGTATAGATAAGGGCCACATT
>JANMDM010000211.1:0-24097 GCA_031376305.1 Pseudomonadota bacterium
CTTGCCTGGCATGGCCTCTTCATCCGCCATCTGCTGCGCCGCCCTTCGGCGGATGAACTGGATGTGTTCGCCCCGGAATTCACCATTATCAACTGCCCGTCGTTCAAGGCGGACCCGGCGCGGCATGGGTGCCGGTCGGAAACCGTGATCGCGCTGAACTTCGACAAAAAGCTGATTCTGATCGGCAACACGGCCTATGCGGGCGAAAACAAGAAGTCGGTCTTTACACTGCTGAACTACATCTTGCCGGGGAAGGGCGTGATGGCCATGCATTGTTCGGCGAACCATGCAATCGATAATCCGAAGGATACGGCGGTGTTTTTCGGGCTGTCGGGCACCGGTAAAACCACCCTGTCTGCGGACCCCTCGCGCATTCTTATCGGTGATGATGAGCATGGCTGGTCAAGCAAAGGCACCTTCAACTTCGAGGGGGGGTGTTACGCAAAAACAATCAACCTTAGCCGTGAAGCAGAGCCGGAGATTTACGCCACAACCGAAAAATTCGGCACCGTGATCGAGAACATGGTGTTTGATTCCGAAACCAAGGATCTTGATTTCGAAGATAGCAGCATCACCGCCAATACCCGCTGCGCCTATCCGCTTGAGTATATCTCGAACGCCTCAGAAACCGCTTTGGGGGGGCATCCGGTCAATATCGTCATGCTGACCTGCGATGCGTTCGGCGTGCTGCCGCCCATCGCCCGGATGACGCCAGCCCAGGCGATGTATCACTTCCTGTCGGGCTTTACCTCGAAAGTTGCCGGGACCGAGCAGGGTGTGACCGAACCGCAGCCGACATTTTCCACCTGCTTCGGCGCGCCTTTCATGCCGCGCCGCCCCGAGATTTACGGCAAGCTGTTGCAAGAAAAAATCGCCAAGCATGGTGCGACCTGCTGGCTGGTGAACACCGGCTGGACGGGGGGGGCTTATGGCACCGGCCGCCGGATGCCGATCAAGGCAACGCGCGCACTCCTGACGGCGGCACTTGATGGGTCGCTGAGCACTGCGAGGTTCCGCAAGGACACGAACTTCGGCTTTGAGGTGCCGGTTTCTGTGCCGGGAGTTGAAGATGCGTTGCTGGAGCCACGTCAGACCTGGGCGGATAAAGCCGCCTATGATGTGCAGGCGAAAAAGCTGGTGAACATGTTCGCCGACAATTTCGCGCAATATGTGCCGTTCATTGATGCAGACGTAAAGGCGGCGGCCATCGGCTGATTTTTGGGGCAAGGCTGGGGGCTGTCTGCCCCCAGACCCCCGAGAGTAGTTTCGCAAAGAAAAAGCCGATGATCAGTATGCGGCTTGTCTGAGCAGGTTGGCGCCGGTGAGGGCCAGCAAGATCAGTGTCCAGCGGCGAAAGCGGCGGGCATCCAGGCGGTCCTGCAGCGCGAGGCCGACGCGGCTGCCGATCAGGGCCGGGATGACCATCAAGGCCGATAACGGCAGTGTCCGGGCGTTGAGCACACCCGACGTCAGATGGGCAGCAAAGAGCGCCACCGAGCCGATCAGGAAGACCACGCCCTGGACCCGCAGCATTTCCTGTTTTTCCAGTTTAAGCGACAAGAGCAGCACCAGAAGCGGCGGCCCCCAGATGCCCGAGATCCCGCCGTAAAGCCCGCCAATGACCCCCAGGACCACCTCGACCTGGCGGCGATGCCCGATACGGATCGCCATGGTGCGCCCCGCCAGTTGCCACAGCGCGAAGGCAAGGATCGGGACGCCCAGAAGGCCAGCCATCAAGGGCTTGGAGAGGCCGGTCACAAATTGTGCGGAAAAAGCCAGAGCAAGGATGACAGCGATGATATGCAGGCGGAAGTCGTTGGCGCTGGCCAGTGCCGCGCTTGGGCCCTGGCGGAAGGCTTGCGCAATATTTGTGGCGAATGTCGGCAAGATCAGCAGTGCCAGCGCCGTGGGACCGGGCAGGAACAGGGTGAAAGCGGACATCATGATCATTGGCATGGCAAAGCCCACGGCGCCTTTCACGAAACCCGCAAACAGCGTGACAGCCACCGCGAGCGCGACCAGGCTGGGGTCTTGACCAAACATGGGTTCTCCTTCTCTGGCGGGCTATATAGGGTTTGGCGGATGTATTGCAGCCTAAAACCATCGCGACACTTTCCTGCGAATGGGCGCTTCATGGAGAATTATTATTGCGCTGCGAGTGCGAAATGAATATCCACAGTGCAACTGCAGAAACAGGGCCGATTCAGGGCGCATGACGGGGTTCAAATGGCTAAATCCGTGCTTCTTTCCGACCTTCTGAGCCTGACGCAGGCGTCGCTTCCCCAGGTTGAGGGGCTTTTGTCAGGGGCAGTGGGGGCCGTGAAGGCGCGGGTAAGCAGCAACGGGCGCGTTTCGGCGGCGGCCCTGGAGGAACATCAGTTTGCGGCCCACGCGCTGTCCTGGCTTGCGACTTATGTCGAGGCTCTGCGTCAGTTACAGGCCTGGGCCGCGCGGCTGGCAGCCGAAGACCGCCTCGGGGAAATGGAAGCGCTGATTTTGCAGATCGGCTTTGGCGAATATCTGCAGCAGATCCAGGGCGGCATCGCGATGAGCCAGATCGAGGTGGCACGGCTGCGGGACATGGATCAACACTGGCAGCCAGATGGGCCGGCAGCTGCCCTGATCGTCGGCGGCAATACCCCCGCCGCCCGCACGCGGCTGGTCGCACTGATGCGCGACAACCATGGGCGCGCGACCTTCGGTGCCAGCGGTCTTGATGACGAGCTGGAGATGATCCGCGATCAGTTCCGCCGCTTCGCCGATGAGCGGGTGCTACCCCATGCGCATGGCTGGCATCTGCGCGACCAGCTGATCCCGATGGAAATCATCACGGAGCTGGCCGGTTTGGGGGTCTTTGGCCTGACCATCCCTGAAGAGTTCGGCGGGCTGGGGCTGTCCAAAGCCTCGATGGTGGTGGTCTCGGAAGAGCTCTCGCGGGGTTACATCGGCGTCGGCTCGCTGGGGACCCGCTCCGAGATCGCCGCCGAGCTGATCTTGTGCGGTGGCACGGCCGCGCAAAAGGCGGACTGGTTGCCGAAACTGGCCAGTGGGGAAATCCTGCCGACGGCGGTGTTTACCGAACCCGGCACCGGGTCTGACCTTGGGGCTTTGCGAACCCGTGCGGTCAGGGATGGTGATGACTGGAAGGTGACCGGTAACAAGACCTGGATCACCCATGCCGCGCGCACCCATGTGATGACGCTTCTGGCGCGAACCGATCCGGAGACGACCGATTACCGCGGCCTGTCAATGTTTCTGGCCGAAAAGATCCCCGGCACCGATGCCACCCCCTTCCCAACCCCCGGTATGACCGGCGGAGAGATTGAGGTACTGGGTTACCGGGGCATGAAGGAGTATGAGCTGGCCTTTGACGGCTTTGCAGTCAATGGCGAAAACCTTTTGGGCGGCGTGCCGGGGCAGGGGTTCAAGCAGCTGATGCAGACCTTTGAATCAGCGCGTATCCAGACTGCCGCACGCGCCATCGGGGTTGCGCAATCGGCACTGGAAATGGGGATGAAATACGCCGAGGAGCGTAAGCAGTTTGGAAAAGCGCTGATTGAATTTCCGCGGGTGTCGGGAAAGTTGGCTATGATGGCGGTCGAAATCATGATCGCCCGACAGCTGACCTATTTCAGTGCCTGGCAGAAGGACCATGACAAACGTTGCGATCTGGAAGCCGGGATGGCCAAGCTGTTGGGCGCCCGTGTCGCTTGGTCGGCGGCCGACAATGCCTTGCAGATCCATGGGGGTAACGGCTTTGCGCTGGAGTATCCCGTGAGCCGCATCCTTTGTGACGCCCGTATCCTCAACATCTTTGAAGGGGCTGCCGAAATTCAGGCGCAGGTCATCGCGCGGCGGCTTTTGGACAGCGTCGCCTAATCCGTCAGGGCGCTGCTTGTGGCGCGCTTTTGCCCGAGCCTTGGGTGCAAATGTGCAGCCACCGCCCAAGCCGCCAGCATGCCGATGCCGGTGACCGCGAATATTGCCGGAAGTGGAGCAACTTTCAGTACCAGCCAGGCAATCCCCGGCGAGACGATGCCGGAGACATCGCGAAAGCTGGAATAGACCGCCGACATCTCGGTCCGCTCAGAGGGTTTGACCGACATCAGGAATGGTAAGCCAGCGCAAATGTCGAGAAGTATAAGTGAGACGGAACCGGACAGTAGAATGGCGATGGTGACCCAGGGCAGGGCGGAAAAGGCCGTGGCCAGAATGAAGCAGATGCCACAGCTGAGGAACCCGACGCGCACCGCATCGCGGACCGGGCGTTTGAGCACCCAGCGCAGCATCAGCGGGGCTGCGAACAGCCCCAGGTTCGCCATTGAAGTGGCAATGCCTCCGACGGTTTCCGGCAGCCCGCTTTCCACAGCATAAATGCCGACATAGACAATATAGACCCACCAGCCGCAGGATCGGGTCAAAGCGAACAGCCAACCCGCAATCAGGCGCGGTTGAGAAAAGAAACGCCGCAGGAAGACCACGGGATTGGCCGAAGCCTTGCCCGCGCGCTGGATCACCCGCCCATTGCCGGGGTTCATCCACCAAAAGAGCGCCAGCATCAGGGCGGCAAAGGTTCCCGTCACCACGAATGGCGCGCCGGGCCAAAGCCCCAAAAGCCAGACCCCCAAAACCGGGCCAACTGTCCAGCCGATGCCGCCGTACAGCAGGCGCAGCGATTCCATCCGCGAGAATTCGCTCTTGGTCACCGTGTCCAGCACATAGGCGTTGAAGCAGACAAAGGCGGTGGCCGCAGCCATAGCATTGCACAAAAGCGCAACAGCGGTCATTTTTCCGCCGATAATGCCAAGGATGGCCGCCAGAATGTAAAGCGATACGCCCCCCGAATAGACCCAGCTGCGCGGCAGGAAACGGATCAGTTGCGGGGCCATCATCACTGAGGCCAAAGACAGGACCCCCACCCCGAAATAAAAGCTCGACACCACGGCGGCATCGCCAAATGCGCGGTACATCAACAGCGGAAAGGCCGAAAGGAGCGTGCCACGAACAACCGCCTCAATTCCGGCCAGCAGCGCCCAGCCTTCGACGCCGGGCACAAGGCTCCGGTCAAGACGGGCGGCAAAGTTCGTGAAGGTCATGCAAGGACTCCTGCCCACAGCAATCGGGCGGCGCGGCTCTGCCGTCGCGACTGATTCCGACGCGGCTTGTCGCAATGCGGCTTAGCGCCGAGCCAAGAGCTGAACAAAGCGTTGGCGGGCCTCGGGCAGCGGGCGATTGCCAAGGTTACGGGCCAGATGATGTTCAAGGAAATGGCCGGTGGTGCGCAAAGCCGCGCTCAGCTCGTTGGCATCGGCGGGACCCTGGCCCAGCAGGAACGCTGGCAGCGGCAGCAAGCGATCGGCCCATTCGCCCGCCGCCCCCCGCGATACGGCGCGCCCGGATTTTGGGCTGACATAGGCCAAGTCATCGGCGGTTCCGGTTACGGCACAGGCCGACAGATCGAGCGCGTAGCCAAGGTCTTCCAACAGGGTTGCTTCCCAGCGAACATAGGTCAAAAGCCAGCCGGGTGTGGCCCCCAACGCGTCCAGCAGGCGGATACTGGTTTCGTATAGTGCCGGATGGGGGTCGCGTTCGGGTAAGGCAAAATGCAACAGCGCACAGATCGAATTCAGCGCCGAAAGTGCCAGCCGGTCGCCCAGAAGTGCACTGCGGGCGCGCAGCGGCTCAACGGTGAAAGCGCCAATATGCGCATCCAGGCGTGCCCGCCAGCACAGATCAAGATGGGCGCCGGGTTGCAGAATCGGTGCAAGCCGCCGCCCCGCCCCGCCGCGCACCACACCCGCATGGCGGCCATGCGCGGCAGTAAAGACCTCGATGATGGCCGCACTCTCGCCGTGGCTGCGCACTGACAAAAGCGCCCCTTCATCCCGCCACTCCATGTCTTGCCCCTTTCATCTTCGCGCAAATATCCCCGGCGGAGCCATTGAAGTCCAGCGGCGCTGGTGGGGGCTCCGCCCCCGTCCTGCAGACTCCCCCGGGATATTTTTGCAAAGATGAAGCCGGGTCAGGTGGAAAGTCCGTCTTCGTCAAGAAGGGTCTTGCCACTGCGATTTTCAATTTCGATGACCCAGAGGTCGGGGTCGTGGCGGCGCTGGCGGCTGATGGTGGCATCGACCTCAGGCTCCGGTCCCTCGGTCAAGATGACCCAGGCGCGGGTGCCGGTCATCAGGTTGAAGGACCGCTGGAAGACGCGGGCCTGACCATCAAGGGTGGCAAGCTTGACCAGCACCGCGCCCGCCGTTGGATCGCCCCTGGCGGTCACATAGGCGGGGATGTCCGCCAGCGCGCAGCGCCACAAGTAGGCGCGCACCCAGAAATCGGCGGTCAGCCTTTCGGTCATCGGCCGCGCGTCAGTTGCCATCCTTGAAATCGAGCCCCATTTCCGAATAGCGTTCCTTTTCCTCAAGCCAGTTCGGGCGTACCTTGACTTGCAGGAACAGATGCACTTCGCGGCCGAGGAATTCCATGATCTCGGCCCGCGCGGCTTGCCCGATGGCTTTGATTGTCTCGCCGTGGTGCCCCAGAATGATACCCTTATGGCCGTCCCGGGCGACATAGATCAGTTGATCAATCCGCGCCGATCCGTCCTTGCGGTCTTCCCAGTTCTCGGTCTCGACGGTCAGTTGGTAGGGAATTTCCTCATGCAGGCGCAGGGTCAGCTTTTCGCGGGTGATCTCGGCGGCGATCATCCGCATCGGCAGGTCGGCGATCTGATCTTCGGGGTAAAACCATGGGCCCGCGGGAACCTGCCCGGCCAGCCATTCGCGCAAATCGGTCACGCCATAGCCTTTTTCGGCGGAAATCATGAAGGTGCGCGTAAAGGCAAAAGCCTCGTTCATTCTGGCGGAAAGGGCCAGCAGCTCTTCGGCCTTCACGCGGTCGATCTTGTTGATGGCCAGCGCCACGCCGTGGCCGTCGCCGAACCGTTCCTTGAGCGAGCCGAGGATCGATTTCACCCCTTCGGTCATGCCGCGATGCGCCTCGATCAGCAGAACCACGACATCGGCATCCGACGCGCCCCCCCAGGCGGCGGCGACCATTGCCCGGTCAAGGCGGCGGCGGGGGCGAAACAGGCCCGGCGTATCGACGAAGACGATTTGTGCGGAGCCTTCCATGGCAATGCCGCGGATCCGCGCCCGTGTGGTCTGCAGCGGGTGGGTGACGATCGAGACCTTGGCCCCCACCATCCGGTTCAGCAGGGTTGACTTGCCAGCGTTCGGCTCGCCAATCAGCGCGACGAAACCCGCGCGGGTTTGTGCTTCGGCCTCAGCCATTGTCAGTCTCCATCCGCGCCAGAAGCGCCTTTGCGGCGGCTTGTTCCGCCTGTCGTTTGGCACCCGCCTGAGCCTGTTCCGCCTCACCCGTCGCCATTTTCACCTCGACGGTGAAAAGCGGTTGATGATCGGGTCCGTCGCGCGCCACTTCTGTATAGCTGGGCGGCGGCAGGCCGCGCCCCTGCGCCCATTCCTGCAAACTGGTCTTGGCATCGCGGGCGTCCTCTTCGACGTCGCCGATACGCCCGCCCCAGAGGTCGAGCACCAAAGCGCGTGCCGCAGGAAAGCCCGCATCCAGATAAACCGCGGCGATCACCGCTTCCATTGCATCCCCCAAAAGCGCCTCTTTGCGGCGGCCGCCGGACATCATTTCGGATCGGCCAAGCTTGAGCACATCGCCCAAGCCGATGTCGCGGGCGACTTCGGCGCAGGTTTCCTTGCGCACCAGCGCATTATAGCGCGGGGCGAGCAACCCTTCGGCGGCGTCTTTATCGGCAGCCAGCAGCGCCTCGGCCATCACCAGACCCAGAACCCGGTCGCCCAGAAACTCCAGCCGCTGGTTGTCGGTCCGGGTCGGCGTGGCGATGGAGGCATGGGTCAGGGCGCGCACCAGCAGATCGGGCCGCGTGAACTCATGGCCAATACGGGCCGCGAAGGCCTGAAGATCGCCCGACAGCTTCACTCCACCGCCTTGAAGAACCGGTCGGATCGCCAGGTCCAGAAGTAGAACAGCGACGTCCCGGCGGAGGAGAAAATGATCCGGTCGGCGCGGCCGACAAGATATTGGGCGGGCAGCATGCCGACGCCGCCGACTTCTTGTTTGAACCGGCTGTCCATGCTGTTGTCGCGGTTATCGCCCATGAAGAAGTAGTTGCCTTCGGGCACGGTGAACACCGGCGTGTTGTCGGCCCAGGTGGTGCCGGTATTCAACACGTCATGGGTTACGCCATTGGGCAGGGTTTCGGTCAAGCGCTGGTTGGTGCAGGTGCCGCCATCGCCAACGGGTTCATTGGCACAATTCGGGCGCGAACCTTGCGAACCTTGTGGCGCTTTGATTTCCTCGAAGGTGCCAGCGTCGGCCTGCGGCACCATCTGACCATTAAGATAGGCGATGCCCTCCTTGACCTGAACGGTGTCGCCCGGCAGACCAATCAGGCGTTTGATGAAATCGGCGCCCGTGGTCGGGTGGCGAAACACCACGACATCCCCGCGTTCGGGGTCAGACCCGAAAATGCGGCCCGAAATCGGGCAGGCGGCGAAGGGGCACGAATAGCGGGAATAACCGTAGGCCATCTTGTTGACGAAGATGAAATCGCCGATCAGCAGGGTGTCTTTCATTGATCCTGAGGGGATCCAGAAGGGCTGGAAGAACAGGGTTCGGAAAACCCCCGCGATCAGCAGCGCGTAGACCACCGTCTTGATCGTCTCGGTGATGCCGTCTTTCGCCGTGCTGGCCATGATCGTCCTCGGGTTTTGCGGTTCGGGGCTACATGATCGCGGGCAGGCCCGGAGTCAAGCGAAGCCTCAGCTTTGGGGGCGCGCCTCGATAACGACAAAGGCCTGTGCCCAGGGGTGATCGTCGGTCAGTGTCACATGGACAATGGATTGGTGCCCCGGCGGGGTCATTTCGGCCAGACGCAACGCCGCCCAGCCTGTCAGGTGCAGGATGGGCTGGCCGGAGGGCAGGTTCGACACCGCCATGTCGCGCCACGAGATCCCCATGCGCAGCCCGGTGCCCAGCGCCTTGGAACAGGCCTCTTTCGCCGCCCAACGTTTGGCATAGGTGGCCGCCACATCCTTGCGGCTTTCGGCCTTGCGCTGTTCCAAATCGGTAAAGACCCGGTTGCGGAAACGGTCCCCGTAACGCTCAAGCGTCGCGGCGATCCGCTCGATGTTCGCAAGATCGGTGCCGATGCCGAGGATCATTTGGCCCCGCGCGCTGCATCCATGATCCGGCGCATTTCGATGATCGCCGGGCCAAGGCCGATGAAAACCGCCTCGCCAATCAGGAAATGGCCGATGTTGAGTTCCCTCACTTCGGGTAAGACCGCGACCGGGCCCACCGTCTCAAAGGTCAGGCCGTGGCCGACGTGGACTTCCAACCCCAGCGAATGGGCGAAGCGGCTACCTTCGCGCAACGCTGCCAGTTCGGCATCGCGTTCGGCAAGGCGGCCTTCGTGGTGCAGGTCGCAGTAATGGCCGGTGTGCAGTTCCACCACCGCCGCACCGATGCGGGCCGACGCTTCGATCTGGCGCGGGTCATGGCCGATGAACATCGACACGCGGCAGCCGGCCTCGCGCAAAGGCGTGATGAAATCGGTCAGGCGGTGCGGATCCGAAGCCACGTCAAGCCCGCCTTCTGTGGTTCGTTCTTCGCGCTTTTCGGGGACGATGCAAACCGCATGCGGGCGGTATCGCAGGGCAATTGCCTGCATTTCCACAGTCGCGGCCATTTCAAAGTTCAGAGGGCGTGTCAGGGTCGCCATCAGCCGTTCGATGTCGCCGTCGATAATGTGGCGACGGTCTTCGCGCAGGTGGGCGGTGATGCCATCCGCCCCTGCGGCTTCTGCCAGCAAAGCCGCACGCAGCGGGTCGGGATAGGCCGAACCCCGCGCGTTGCGCAGCGTGGCGACATGGTCGATGTTCACACCCAGCCGCAGCGACTTAATGGTCTGATCGGCAGTCATGCTTCACCTTTCCTGAACCGTCCGCAAACCTATAGCGGGCATGATCTTCGGCCTCCAGCCTGAGGTTGTACCCGTACAAGCGCTACTTTTCCTTTGCCCGCTTCGCGGCGCGAAGGCTTTCCACCCGCTCGCGCAATTTCTTGCCGCGCCGCCTGTTATAGGCTTCGACAACCGGCAGCGTCAGGTAATGCGAAATGACACCCGCCAGCACTCCCAAGGGAATGCTGCCAATTAGATCCGGTAAAAACAGCGTGCGGAAAAACCCGGACATTTCCGTCCACCTGGTTGGTTCCGAAGTGAAAATGGCTTTGATATTGCCCCAGAATTCATCAGTGGCGCCTGAGAATGTATCAATGATCGCCGTGATCCCTAGGTCACTATGGATGCCTAACATCCAATGACCCAGCCATACCGAAAAATAAGCGAAAATCGGATAGGTTAGCGGGTTGCCAAAAAAGGTCGCCAGCAAGGCCGCGACAATGTTGCCGCGGATCGCCCAGGCCAGCACGGCGGCACCCACAAGATGCAGACCAAACAGCGGCGTGAACGAAATGAACACGCCCGCAGCAACCCCCCGGCCAATCCTGTGCGGCGGGTCAGGCAGCCGTCGAACGCGGTGGAACACATATTGCGTGGCCCGTGACCATCCGCCGCGAGGAAAGACCACTTCGGTCAGGGCTGCTCGCCAGGTTCGCGGGTCGCGACGTCGGAAAACCATTTCTAAAGCCCTTTACGGCTTGCGTGACAAATCGCGGATGCGTTCAATCTGAGCGACATCGGATTCCGCCTCAAGCGCCTTCATCAACAGATGCAAATGTTCGATATCGCGTAGTTCGACTTCTAGAATAAGACGATAATAATCGGGCTTCCGGTCAACAAAAGTCAGGTCTGAGATATTGGCCTTCTGTTCGCCGACAATACTGCATATGCGCCCAAGCACTCCGGCGCCATTCGCAATCGTCAGATTCAGGCTGATGGCGTTGACCGCAGCATGGCGCCCCGTATGCCAATGCAGATCGACCCAGCGTTGCGGTTGCTCCTCAAATTCTGCCAGAGCGGGGCAGTCGATGGTGTGGATGACCACGCCCTGGCCGCGGTAAGTAATGCCGACGATCCGCTCGCCCGGTACCGGCTGGCAGCAATTGGCGCGGCGAAAGGATTGATCGGCGGCCAGACCCAGGACCGACGTGTGCGCAGCGATTTCATCGGCGCTCTGCGCAGCCAGTTCGGGATAAATCGCCTCAATAACATCGCGCGCGGTCAACTCGGCGCTGCCAAGGCGGGCCAGCACCTCGGTCTCATCAGCCAGGCCCAGGGTCTTGGCAGCGGTGCGCAGCGCCTTGTCGGTAGCCTTGCGCCCCACATGCTCGAACGCCACCCGCGCCAGCTCATGGCCAAGTTTGACGAACCTGTCACGGTTTTCCTCGCGCAAACTCCGGCGGATTGCCGACTTGGCACGGCCGGTGGCGACAATGTCGATCCAGCTGGCCTGCGGGCGCTGGCCGGCGGCGGTGATAACTTCGACCGACTGGCCATTTTTGAGCCGGGTCCAGAGCGGCACGCGAAGGCCGTCAACTTTGGCGCCCACACAGGCATTGCCGATCCGCGTGTGGATCGCATAGGCCAGATCAATGGGCGTGGCCCCCTTGGGCAGCTGGATCACATCGCCTTTGGGCGTGAAGCAGAAGACCTGATCCGAATACATCTCAAGCTTCACGTTTTCAAGGAATTCGTCGTGGTCGTCGCCGCCATCGAAACGTTCGGTCAGCGTCGTGATCCAGCGGGCGGGATCAACGGCGAACGGGTTGCGGGCGCGCACGCCGTCGCGGTAGGACCAATGCGCGGCGACGCCGGCTTCGGCGACTTCATGCATCTGGCGGGTGCGGATCTGCACCTCGACCTGTTTGCCGTCGCGCCCTGAAACCGTGGTGTGGATCGACCGGTAGCCGTTGGTCTTGGGTTGGCTGATGTAATCCTTGAACCGCCCCGGCACCGCACGCCAACGCTGATGAATGGCGCCAAGGATGCGGTAGCAATCGCCTTCCGTTTGGCAAATGATCCGAAAGCCGTAAATGTCGGACAGGCGCGAAAAAGCCAGCTGCTTTTCCTGCATCTTGCGCCAGATCGAATAGGGCTTTTTCGCGCGACCAAAGACGTCGGCCTCGATGTGCTCTTTCTCCAGCTCAAGGCGGATGTCGCTGGTGATCTTGTGGATCACGTCGCCTGTTTCACGTTGCAAGGTGATAAAGCGGCGGATGATCGACGACCGGGCTTCGGGGTTCAGCACCTTGAAGGACAGATCTTCCAGTTCTTCGCGCATCCATTGCATCCCCATGCGACCGGCAAGAGGGGCGAAGATATCCATCGTCTCGCGGGCCTTGCGCGCCTGTTTGGCGGCAGGCAGGGATTTGATGGTGCGCATGTTGTGCAGGCGGTCGGCCAGCTTGACCAGGATCACCCGCAGATCCTTCGACATCGCCATGAACAGCTTGCGGAAGTTTTCCGATTGCTTGGTTTCGGTCGACGAAAGCTGCAAATTGGTTAGCTTGGTGACACCGTCCACCAATTCCGCGACCTCCTCGCCGAATTGGTGAGACACTTCTGTGTAGGTGGATTTCGTATCTTCGATGGTGTCGTGCAAAAGCGCGGTGATAATGGATGCATCATCCAGCCGCTGTTCGGTCAGAATCGCCGCCACAGCCACCGGGTGAGTAAAATAATCCTCGCCCGAATGGCGCTTTTGGCCGTCGTGCATGTCGCGCCCATAATCATAGGCGCCACGGATCAGCTCGGCGTTGGTCTTGGGGTTGTAGTTGCGGACCAGCGCGATCAGGTCTTCGACGTCGATCATTCCGGTCCGTCCTGAGTGTCTTTGGGGTCAGCCCTGACCCTGGGCTTCCATCAGCGCGCGCAGCAGCTTTTCTTCTGACATGTCGTCATGCTGCGGGCGGTCGGTATCGGCGCCCATCAGCAAGGCCATATCGTCGTCAACGGCATCGTCGACTTCGATCTGGGTCTGGTGGCTTTCGATCATCCGCTCGCGCAGGCTGTCAGCCGATTGCGCCTCGTCGGCGATTTCGCGCAGGGCCACGACCGGGTTTTTGTCATTGTCGCGGTCGATGCCGACCGGCGAGCCTGCAGTGATTTCGCGGGCGCGGTGTGACGCGAGCATCACCAACTCGAACCGGTTCGGAACCTTGTCAACGCAATCTTCGACCGTTACGCGGGCCATAGGACACCTCAATCCGTATTGGAAATGCTGGAAATCGCTATTTATGCGCTCAGAGCGACCATGACAAGCCGCGATTGCCGCCTAAAAGGGGGTAATCGCAGCTTTCGCGGCATCAGACAGGGCATCAGCCATCTCTGCAACCGTTTTCCCAGTCAAGGGATGGCGCCATTCAGGCGCAATTTCCGCCAAGGGAATCAGGACGAAAGCCCGATCTTGCAGGCGCGGATGCGGCAGCAGCAGCCGTGTTGGCGTCTCGGTTCGCTGGCAGTCCGGGGAAAGGTTCATCCAAGCCTGCACGGTTGCCTTATCGGGCAAAACGTCTTGCTCGATGCCGATCAGATCAAGATCCAGCGTGCGTGCGGACCACCGGCCACGGCGTTCGCGTGCAAACTGCGACTCGATCAGATGCAGCCGTTCCAGCAGCGCTTGCGCGGATAAAGATGTGCTCAGGCGCGCTGCCCCATTTACAAACTCCGGCCCGGATCCGGCCGGGTAAGCGGGGGTGCGAAAGAAGCGGCTGACAGCCGTGATCTGGATGGCCGCGCTCACCAGTCGTCCCAACGCGAGATAACACGTCACAGTGGGATTTCCGACCGGCGAAAGCATATTGCCGCCAAAGGCGATATACGCGAGCCTATGCTTTAGGATAGATTCCATTATGGGTGCTTTTTAGCCTAAAGGTGTAATATGTTCGATAGTCAGTTCTTTTTTGATGTATCTTCGTAGCCACCACTCACGAAGACTACCTGCTTGACTGATATTTGAAAGGGACTTTTATGTTCTACAAGGACGAACGGCTCGCGCTGTTCATCGATGGATCGAACCTCTATGCGGCGGCGAAAGCCCTGGGGTTTGACATCGACTATAAGCTTTTGCGCCAAGAATTTGAACGTCGTTCAAAGCTGCTTCGGGCGTTTTACTACACGGCACTGCTTGAAAACGATGAATATTCTCCGATCCGCCCCTTGGTGGACTGGCTGAATTACAACGGCTTTTCGATGGTCACAAAGCCGGCGCGCGAATACACCGACAGCCAGGGCCGCCGTAAGGTCAAGGGCAATATGGAAGTCGAGATGACCGTCGATGCGATGGAACTCGCGCCGCGGATCGACCATATCGTGCTTTTCTCCGGGGATGGGGATTTCCGCGCTTTGGTCGAAAGTCTGCAACGGCAGGGTGTGCGTGTTTCGGTGGTTTCGACGATTCGCTCGCAGCCGCCGATGATTGCGGATGAGCTGCGCAGGCAATGCGACAACTTCATCGAGCTTGATGCGTTGCGCGATGTCATCGGTCGCCCGCCACGCGAGCCGCGCAATGAACGTGAAGAAGTCACCGCTGAAGAAGAGTGATTGAGCGTCTGGCCTTCGGCAATGCCCCACCCTTCAGGCGGGGCATTTTGCGTTCGCATTGCGGCAGAGGGGCTGGACGCGGTGCATTGCGCCGCTTAGGTCTGCGGTGCGACCTCATGGGATCTGAACGACCGTGCAAAAATCACCGCTGACCCTTTACTTGGCTGCCCCCCGCGGTTTTTGTGCCGGCGTTGATCGGGCGGTTAAGATCGTCGAAATGGCGATCGAGAAATGGGGCGCGCCAATCTATGTGCGCCATGAGATCGTTCATAACCGCTATGTCGTAGAAGGGTTGCGCGCCAAGGGTGCGATCTTTGTCGAGGAGCTTGAGGATTGCCCCGACGACCGCCCGGTGATTTTTTCGGCGCATGGTGTTCCCAAAGCCATTCCGGCCGAAGCCCGGCGGCGCCAGATGGTTTTTGTCGATGCGACCTGCCCCCTTGTGTCCAAAGTGCACATCGAGGCCGAGCGGCATTATGAGAATGGTCTGCAGATGGTGATGATCGGCCACAACGGCCATCCCGAGACATTGGGAACAATGGGCCAATTGCCGATGGGCGAGGTGCTGCTGATCGAAACCGTGGCCGACGTCGCCCGTCTTGAGCCGCGCGATCCGGGGCGTCTGGCGTTCATCACCCAGACGACGCTGTCGGTGGATGATACCGCCGCCATCGTCGCCGCTTTGACCGCACGTTTCCCGGCAATCATCGGCCCGCATAAGGAAGACATCTGCTACGCAACGACCAATCGTCAGGATGCAGTCAAGGCGATTGCCGGGCGGATTGAGGCGCTTTTGGTGATCGGCGCCCCTAACTCATCGAATTCGAAGCGTCTGGTCGAAGTCGGGCAAGCGGCGGGATGTGCCTATGCCCAGTTGGTACAGCGTGCCGATGAGATCGACTGGCGGGCCCTTGAGGGGGCAATGTCGGTGGGTGTTAGCGCAGGGGCCTCGGCTCCAGAAGTGCTGGTGAACGAAGTCGTGGACGCTTTCCGCGCCCGCTATGACGTGCGGCTGGAACTGGTTGAGACGGCGCGGGAGCATGTGGAATTCAAAGTGCCGCGGGTGTTGCGTGAACCCGCCTGAGGGGGGCTGTCTGCCCCCCGTCGCCATTGGTATCTCGAACCAATGGCGCTACCAAAGACGATCCCCCGAGAGTATTTGCCCAAAGGAAATTACAGTGGCCGAAGGAAATATTATGCCTGATTTGTTCGCCTATACGGATGGGGCCTGTTCCGGAAATCCTGGCCCGGGGGGCTGGGGCGTGCTGCTGCTGGCCCGTGACGGCGCCGTCGTGGTTAAGGAGCATACGCTGTCGGGTGGCGAAGCTGACACCACCAACAACCGGATGGAGCTTTTGGCAGCGATTTCGGCGTTGGAAGGCCTGAGCCGCGCTTCGGCCATCACCATCGTGACCGACAGCGCCTATGTAAAAAATGGCGTCACCACCTGGATCCATGGCTGGAAGCGCAATGGCTGGAAAACTGCCGACCGCAAGCCAGTCAAGAACGTCGATCTGTGGCAGCGACTGGAGGCCGCGCAGGCGCGCCATCAGGTGATCTGGAAATGGATCAAGGGCCATGCCGGCCATGCCGAGAATGAGCGGGCGGATGCGCTGGCGCGGGCGGGAATGGCGCCGTTCAAGCCGGATCGGGTGACACGCTAGGCGGGCATAGGGTGCGCGCCTGCATTGCTGCGGCGATCTTGTGAAAGTCAGCGGCGCTGATCCGCACCACACCAAAGCGAAAGACCTGACCCCAATGGTTGTGTCCGGCCGTCAGCGCAAGCGCCGGCAACAGCGGGCGGATTGCGGTGGTCTGGGCCGGATCCCAGATCACATCGCGCCGAAACGGCACAAAGCCGCCACCCATATCGAACAAGTAAGGGTCCCCGGCGGCGACGGTTCCGATGGCGGTAAACGCCTGAAGCCCGTCTTTTTCCCCGAAGGTTTCGGTCGGGGAATAATAGGCAACACCGTCTCCCGGCCGCATCCGGGCAAGGGGGGCACGCTTGCCGTGGTTGACTTGCATGAAGCCACCCGCAACGCCGCGGCGAACGTGATTGGCCGAAGCAACGCAGATCCAGTGGTTTGTTGTGGGGGCGGGCATGGGTCTCTCCTGTAGGTGCCGCAAAGATAGCCCTTGGCTCTTGTCATTTTCCGTCAGGAGCAGGTCAGCGTCGCCCCGGACCATAAGTGGTCCACAGCCAGATCAACAGCATTGCGCCCAGCACGGCGCCGACAAAACCCGCCGCGAAGCCGGTGATGGTCAGAAGTATGCGCAAGACCAGACCTCCGGCCAGCGCCCCCAGAATGCCGATGGCAATGGTGGTGATCAGATCGGCGTCGATTTTCATTGCGCGGGTGGCAATGAAGCCCGCCGCAGCGCCGATGATGATCAGTGCGAGAATTCCCATGCGTCTGCCCCCTGTATGACAGGGCCAATATGGGATGCGAAACGCGCTTTGTGAATGGCTCAGGCGAGCTGGGCAGGCAATGTCAGGCCGCGCAGCAGCTCGCCTGTGGGCATCGGCCTTTTGCCTTGTCGTTGCGCTTCATGAATTTCCACAGCGCCGTCACCGCAGGCAATGGTGAATCCCGACAAAACCGTTCCCGGTGCGCCATGGCCGGAGGCAAGCCCCGACCGCAGCAGTTTGATCCGCTCGCCTGCCACGTCGGTCCAGGCGCCGGGGGTGGGCGAGAGGCCGCGGATCAGCCGATCCACCTCGGGCGCAGGGCGGGTCCAGTCGATGCGGGCTTCGGCCTTGTCGATTTTGGCCGCATAGGTGACACCGGTCGGGATTTGTGCGGCGCGCGGGATCCAGTCGATGCCGTCCAGGGCCGTACAGATCATCCGCGCCCCTAGGTCTGCAAGGCGGTCATGCAGGTCGGATGTGGTGTCTCGGGCGCCGATCGGCAGGGCTTCCTTCAGGAGTACCGGGCCGGTATCCAGGCCCGCATCCATCTGCATGATCGAAATGCCGGTTTCTTCGTCGCCTGCAATGATCGCCCGGTGGATCGGAGCCGCCCCCCGCCAGCGCGGCAACAGCGAGGCATGGATATTGAGACAGCCTTTGGCGGGCGCTTCAAGGATGGCGCCGGGCAGGATCAGCCCATAGGCGACCACCACCACCACATCGGCCTGCAATGCCCGGAACGCGGCGATTTCTGCCGCATCGCGCAGGTGGGTCGGGTGGCGGATGGGCAGGCCCAATGCCTCGGCGGCACTTTGTACTGGCGAAGGACGGTCAAGCTTGCCGCGCCCGGCCGGGCGGGGGGGTTGGGAATAGACGGCGACAATCTCATGCGGGACCACCAGCGCCCGCAAAGCCGGGACTGCGAAGTCGGGGGTGCCTATGAAGATGATCTTCATGCCAACCGCCCAAGCTTTTGGGATTTCGCCACCAACATTTTGCGGCGTACGGGACTGAGGTGATCAATGAACATCTTGCCGTTCAGATGATCAATCTGATGCTGAACGCTGGTGGCCCAGAGGTGGACGAAATCCCGCTCCTCGACCGCACCGGTTTCATTGGTGAAGCGCACGGTTACGGCGCGGGGCCGCGCGATCACCGCGGATACGCCGCGCAGATTCGGGCTGGCTTCTTCATGTTTGCGGATCTGAACCGAGGCATGCAGAATTTCGGGATTGGCCATGCGCACCGCCTGACCGCGCTTCTCCGAACAATCCACCACAGCCAGCCGCAGCATGATGCCGATTTGCGGGGCCGCAAGGCCGTAACCCGGCATCGCGTCCATCGTCTCGACCATGTCGTCCCAGATCATCCGCACTGTCTCAGAGATTGCCGCGACCGGTTCGGCGGCGATCCGCAGCCGTTTGTCGGGGTGCGCGATACAGACCCGGACCGTCATTCCCATCCCCGCGCCCGGTCGCGTTTCAGCTTTTCCATCTTGCGGGTGATAAGCTGGCGTTTCAGCGGCGACAGGTAGTCAATGAACAGCTTGCCCTTCAGATGATCGATTTCATGCTGAACGCAGGTCGCCCACAGGCCGGAAAACTGCTCTTCATGCGCGGCACCATCCAGACCCAGCCAACGAACCCGGACCTCGGCGGGGCGTTCGACCTCGGCGTAGTGTTCGGGGATTGACAGACAGCCTTCCTCGTAGACGTTGCTGGCGTCCGAGGTCCAGGTCACCTCAGGGTTCATCAACACCATCGGGCGGGGCGCCGCTTCGGGATCCTTCACGCAATCCATCACGAACAGACGCTTCATCAGACCGACTTGCGGCCCTGCCAGCCCGACGCCGGGGGCCGCATACATTGTCTCCAGCATGTCGGCGGCCGCCATACGCAAGTCCTCCGTGATCTCAGTCACGGGGTCCGCAGGCTTTTTTAACCGCGGGTCGGGGTGAAGAAGGATATCGCGCAGGCTCATGGGCCCGATTTAGGGCAAGACTCGCCGTTTCGCAATGGTGCGGGTTGAGTGCAAAATCGTCGGCGTGACGAAAATTTTGTCCCAAAAATTACCGGTAAATGCATATAATATTCCAAGTTTACTGATAATTTAAGAATATATTACTAAATTATAAATGTATTGCAGAACGAATACGTTTCAGGTATGGAATTTACGGCCGGTGCCTTCTGGTTTCCGGAATTCGCCCCGCAGTCCATCACAGCACCTTCGGAGTTACCATGAGTTTCGACCAGATTATTGATCGCTGCGGCACCCATTCGTCCAAATGGGATACGATGGAAAAACTCTATGGCGTGAAGCCCGATGACGGTATCGCCATGTGGGTTGCCGATATGGATTTCCCGCCCCCCGCTTGCGTTCAGGCGGCGGTCGAGAAAATGGCGGCGCACGGTATCTACGGCTATTTCGGCGATGACCGGGCCTATCTTGAGGCTGTCGGCTGGTGGATGCAGGCGCGCCACGGATGGGCGGTCGACCCGTCGTGGATTTTCACCACCCATGGTCTGGTCAATGGTACGGCGCTTTGTGTGGATGCGTTCACCAGGCCCGGCGATGGTGTGGTGCTGATGACGCCGGTTTATCACGCCTTTGCCCGCGTCATCAAAGGCGCCGGGCGCCATGTCGTCGAATGCCGGCTGGCCAATCACGCGGGCCGCTATACCCCGGACTTCGCTGCCTGGGATGCGCAGATGACCGGCGCCGAGACGATGATGATCCTGTGTTCGCCGCATAACCCCGGCGGGCGGGTCTGGACCGGCGACGAGCTGCGCGGTGTTGCGGACTTTGCCAAGCGCCATAACCTGATCCTGGTGTCAGACGAGATCCATCATGATCTGGTGATGCCCGGCCACAAGCATCAGGTCATGGCCAATGTCGCCCCGGATATCGCCGACCGTCTGGTGACGATGACCGCCACCACCAAGACGTTCAACATTGCCGGCTGCCATAGCGGCAATGTCATCATTGCCGATGACAAGCTGCGCGCCCTGTTTGCGGCCCGGATGAATGCTATGGGGATTTCACCCAATAGCTTTGGCATGCACATGGCGACCGCCGCCTATTCGCCGCAAGGTGCCGTTTGGGTTGATGAGCTGGTGTGCTATCTCGATGGCAACCGGGCGATCTTTGATGCGGGCGTCAACGCGATTCCCGGAGTCGCGTCGATGAATCTCGAAGCCACCTACCTGGCTTGGGTGGATTTCTCCGCCACCGGTATGGAGCCTGCCGAATTTGCCGCCCGCGTCGAAAAGGGCGCCAAGATCGCCGCCAACTACGGCGCCAGCTTTGGCGCGGGAGGTGGAAAGTTCCAACGGTTTAACATCGCCACCCCGCGCGCCCGGATCATCGAAGCCGTCGCCCGCCTGCAAGAGGCTTTCCGCGATCTGCAATGAGCGGGGTGCGGGTGCCGCTTTCGACCGCTCCTGCTTATCTTCCTGATGCGGCCCTGACCTTCGAATGCGCAGCGCGATCAGTACCGTGGCAGGTAAGCGGCCGGAGCGGTTTCATCGCGCACATAGTCCAGTGCATGCAGGTCGGTTGCGACGGTGGCGCGCTTCATCGTGCAGACCAGCTCGCCGCCTTCAATATCCGTCGCCACAATCAGGCACTGCAGCAGGTGGCGGGAACCTTCGAATACATCGACCAGGCCACGCAAATTGATCACCTCGGCCGCATCAAGGGTAAAGCTGTCACGCCGCATCCGTAAAATCGGGTAGATATCGTTCCCGACATGGACGCGCAGCCGCGACTTCCGCCGCAGATCGCGTTTGCGCGCCGCATCCATTTCAGCGCGAACTTCCCGAGACAGAAAATCACACATTGCACTTCCCTTTCCCACCACAGCGAGCATGCGCCGCGGATGTCAGAAAACAAGGGAACCATGACAATTGTGTGATTTTGGAGAGGGATATAGGAAGAATAAGTGCCATTGTTGCGCGCAGCGCACCAAACGTCGCGCCAACATCAGGCCATTGCGAAACTCGGCCTATGGCTCAGATCCGGTTGCCGTAATGCTCCACCATTGCCGCCAGATCCTCGGGGCGGGTATCCAAAGGCATCAAAGCGCAGGCATTTTGGACATGCTGAAAAATCGAACCGTCCGAGAAAAACGAGCTGCTGGTGACGAAAATGATCTTGGTTTCGGGATGGCGGTAGTTGGCGTAATCCGCAACCGCAAGCGCACTGCCTTCCTTCAGGATCAGGTTCACCACCAACACGGCAAAGCTCTGAAATCCCAGCAGCTCGACCGCATCTTCCTGATTTGCGGCAAGGTCCACAGTCGCCCCGGACCGCTCCATATGCCGTTTCCAAAGCCAGCCAATATCGGGATCGCTTTCAACAATCAGGACGTGCATAAAGGCTCCCGCCAGTCCGCCAAGAGATTTATGACCCGGCACCCGATCCACTATAAGAGAATCGGCAACAGTCATTGACCAATTGTAAATGATAGCTACCGTTACCGAGCATGTTTTCTGGCTCTAGGCGGCATTCTGCCAATTCCATACCCCAATCGGCGATAAAAGGAGCGATCCATGCGGTTTCAACTGGCAGTTTTAGGGTCAATCCTAACGGTTGGTATGTTTTCCAGCCCATCGCTTGCCGACTGCGGAGGCAGCTTTTCGGATTTTGTTCAAGGCCTTAAGTCTGAGGCGCAGGCCCTGGGCCATGCGTCTGATGCCGTCGAACAGTTCTTCTCCGGGGCTCAGCAAGACCAGAAGGTGCTGAAGGCTGATCGCGCCCAGGGTGTGTTCAAGAAAACTTTCATCGAGTTTTCGCAGGCGATGATTTCCAAGGGCCGGATCAGCAATGGTAAGGCCAATGCCGCGAAATACGCCAAGGTTTTCAATCGGATCGAGGCGGAATACGGCGTCTCGCGCGGCGTGCTCCTTGCCTTTTGGGCGCTTGAGACTGACTACGGCGCGGTTCAGGGCGATTTCAATACGCGGAACGCGCTGGTCACGCTCGCTCATGATTGCCGTCGGCCAGAATTGTTCCGGCCGCAAATCTTTGCCGCCCTGAAGCTTTATCAGCGCGGTGACTTTGACCCTGCCCGCAGCATCGGTGCCTGGGCCGGTGAAATCGGCCAGGTGCAGATGCTGCCCGACGATATCTTGCGCAATGGCGTCGATGGCGATGGTGACGGTCATGTGGATCTGAAACGCTCGTCACCCGATGCGTTGATGTCGGCTGCAAAAATGCTGTCCGGCCTTGGGTGGCGGGCGGGCGAGCCTTGGTTGCAGGAAATTATCCTGCCGGATAGTCTGGATTGGGGGCAGACCGGGCTAAATCACGCCCTGCCGGTATCGGCCTGGGCGTCCATGGGGGTGATGGCCCGTGATGGGGCATTGGCATCGGGGCTTAAGGGCTCGGTCTTGCTGCCGATGGGCCGCAAGGGGCCGGCTTTCATGGCCTATCCGAACTTCCGCATCTATTTCGAGTGGAACAAAAGCTTTGTCTATGTCACCACGGCCGCCTATTTCGCCACGCGGTTGGAGGGTGCGCAAAGCTACAACCCCGGCAACCCGGATCCGGGTCTTTCCGCGGCGCAAATGAAGTCTTTGCAACAGAAACTGGCGGCACATGGCCATGACGTGGGCAAGATCGACGGAATCCTCGGCGAGAAAACCCGCGAGGCGGTGCAGATCGAACAAGCGCGTCTTGGCCTTCCCGCCGATGCCTGGCCAACGCAGGCGCTTTTGTCGGCACTGTGATCAGGCGAACATCGGGCGGCGCGGTGCTGGGCCCTTGCTCTGCGGGGCTTGCCGAACATCGGTCTTTCGGTCAACTTGCGACAAGAAAATTTGATCGAATCCTCCACAAGGCCCGCTATGACCCCGACAATGATCCTGACCAACGCCCGGATTCTGACGATGGACCCGGCAAATCCGCGCGCCGAGGCCATTGCTCTGGCAGGCGCGCGCATCCTTGCCCTTGGCGCGCGCGCGGCGATAGAGCCGCTGGCAGGGCCTGCGACCGAAATGATCGACTGCAAGGGGGCCACCCTGCTGCCGGGTTTTGTCGAAAGCCATCTGCATCTTGTCCTTGGCGGGGCGGAACTTGCCCACTTGCAATTGGGTGGGGTCGAGGGCGATGCGGTGACGCACGCCTTTCGGGCTTTCGCGGCCAAACATCCCAACCAGCCACTCCTTATGGCGCAAGGCGGGTTCCATACGATGCTGGGCAAGCCGCTCACCCGTCAGGCCCTGGACGCCGTTATCGCCGACCGGCCAATCGCTATCACCTCAGCCGATCACCATACGGTCTGGGCCAATACCGCAACCCTGACGGCGGCGGGTATCTTGTACGGCGCCGCCATGCCGCATGGCCATGAGGTGGTGATCGGCCCGGACGGCACCGCCACGGGTGAGCTGCTGGAGTTCGAAGCGTTTGCCCCGGTCGTTGCCCTTGGGGGTGAGACCCGTTTGAGCCTTGGGATCGCAACCGGTGGTGAACCCACACCCTGGCCGTCCGGGGCCGAACAGGCCATAGACCGCGCTAAAGCTGCAACTGGCCTTGCCCATTGCGCCCGCCACGGCATCACTTCAATCGTGAATATGGATGGCAACCTTTACACGCTGGAGCTGCTGCGCGGACTTCAGCGTGATGGCAAGCTGACGGCACGGGTCAAGGTTCCCTTCCATTTCAAGCCCCATATGGCGCTGTCCGAGCTTGATCGCGCCGATCACATGACCCGGGAATTCAACGATGACTGGCTGTGCTCGGGCTTCGTCAAGATGTTCATGGACGGCGTGGTCGACAGCCGCACTGCGTTCATGCTGAACGATTATCCCGATCACCCCGGCCACCGCTCGGTGCCGCTGTTCCCCGGCCCGCGCTTCAATGAAATCGCAACCGAAGCAGACCGGCGCGGGCTACAAATTGCCGTCCATGCCATCGGCGATGCCGCCGTGCGCACCACTATCGACGGCTATCAGGCGGCGCAAACAGCCAATGGCCGCCGCGACAGCCGCCACCGCATCGAACATATCGAGCTGATCGACCCGGCGGACATCCCCCGCCTTGGGGCACTTGGCATCACCGCATCCGTCCAGCCGGTCCATGCCCCCGGCGCCCTGGACTTTGCGCTTGAACCGACCATCCACATC
>JANMDM010000236.1:0-6151 GCA_031376305.1 Pseudomonadota bacterium
CTCAAGCGCCGATTTCCCCGGAAACTTCGGATGCGGATCAACCGGAATCCCCCGGCCATTGTCGCGGATGGTGACCGAATGATCCGCGTGCAGCTCAACCTCGATGCGGCTCGCGTGCCCTGCCACCGCCTCGTCCATCGAATTGTCGAGGATTTCGGCCACCAGATGATGCAAAGCCCGCTCATCGGTGCCGCCGATATACATGCCGGGGCGTTTGCGCACCGGCTCCAGCCCCTCCAGCACCTCGATGGAATGGGCGTCATAGGTGGAGGTGCCGCCGGAGAGGAGATCGTTGGGCATGGGGGATCCTTGAGGGACTGCTCGTTGGTGTTGTTGGCCGGGGATTAGACCATGCCGGGGCAGGGGGGGCAAGGTGAGCCTCCTCAGGTGTTTCGCTTATCGTCGGTTGAGATCATGCCATTGAACAAATGAGGAACATTCACTACCTTTAGCACGAAATTAGAATTGGAAAGGCGAGTGGCGTGGGTAAGCAAAGCCTTTTTCGGTACTTCGACAAGGAGGAGTGGGCAAATGCCTTCATTGCCGGACGCCTTCGCTTTAGCAAGCTTTCCTATTATCAGTGCATGGAATACGATGGCGTGAGGTCTGATCCCAATGAAGGAGTATCTGTCTATTCGCCGAATGGCGGGCTAGAAATTAATAACCTTACTCAGGGAACAAATCTGAAGCTTGAGGGATACTCATTCGAGGCATTGGCGCGGGATGACGAAATTTTCGTCTGCTGCCTTAGCCGAACTTTTGGTAAGAAATTATGGGATGATTTCAAAGCTGTAACGTGCGTTGAAATCACAGATGTCAGCGGATTTTGCAGAAAGATCACAGCGGCGCTGCCGATTCAAGCAAAGTTTTCAGATGTTGTCGGTGGTCGGAGGATAGGTCATCGCGTGAAGTATTACGATAATACCTCCTCGCCCACTCCGCGATGGGCGCTACCCGGACTAATCGCCACATCAAAGCCTCGAGACTATGAGTGGCAAGACGAATTTAGGCTAGCTTTCACCTTAACAGATGCCCTGGAGTTTCAGCGCGTAGATTTGCGGCTTAAGCCAAAAAACGAGGTAAACTCGATGATCCTCGAGGGGGATCAACATATGAATATATCGGTAGAGCCCTTGTCTGACATTTGCCGGATTCGAAAGTACGACGAACTACCTTAGCCCCCGCAACCACTCCGCCAGCGCGCCCTCGTCCATCAGCCCCTGCGCCAAGCGGATGATGATCTGGCCGACCTCCTCGGTGTCCCAGTCGGTCTGTCGCCCGTTGAAGGCCAAAGCCGCGTCCATCGCCCGGAACGCGGTGCGTTTGTTGCCATCATTGAAGCAGTGGCCTTGGGCCACGGCCACGCAATAGGCGGCGGCCAGATCGAAGACATCGCCGATCATCCCATAGGCCAGACGGTTTTCGACGCGCGACAAGGCACCCTCCAGAGATTTGTCGCGGGCGCGTCCGGCCAGCTCGCCGGGGTTCAGAACCGCGTCATGGATATCCACGACCATTTCGGTCGACAGCAGAATATAGTCCATCTGCGCGGCTCACTTGTCGCGCAGATAGTCGAGAACCGGCTGAACCCGCTCGCGCGACCGCTCAAGATAGTCCATCACCTCGTCCCGCGTCGCATAACGGTGCCCCTCCAGCCCCTGCGCAGCTTCCACTGGCACCAGATAGGCAACCACGGCGGAATTCTTCAGGATCGCCACCGGCTTGCCATGGGCGCGGTCCAGCACCTTCTGCGGTTCGCGCAGTTCGGTCATGGTGGCGATCTGGTTGGTCAGAAGGGTGGTCATGTCCGGGTCTCCATTTATATGCACATAATAATATACACTAAAATGCACAAAATCAATGAATAACCGATCAGTGCCGCATGCGGCCCGGAACAGCCCTCACTCTGCCTCCGCCAGCCGCATCGCCCACATCGTCTTGAACGCCGCCCGTTCGTGCAAGGCTTTCAGCCAGACATTGACCGCAGGAAACTCGGCCAGCAGCTTCTTTTCTCCTTGGGCATAACGCACCATTTCGGCCAGGTTGATGTCGGCCACGGTGAATCGCCCGCCAACCATGAACCCATGCGCCGCCAGACGGCCGTTCAGCACCGCCAAAGGCCGCCGCAGCTTTTCGCAGGCCACGGCAATTTCGACCTGGCCGTCGGGGGTTTTCGCCCGCCCGTCGCCATGGGCGTAAAAGATGATCAGGGCGGGCGCTTCGACGGTGGTGATGCCGTAAAGCCCCCACTGCGTCATCAACGCCGCTTCCTGGCTGTCCTGGGGTCCGATCAGCCCGCCGTATTTCTTTGCCAGATACAGATTGATCGCCACCGATTCCGACAGAATGAACCCGCCATCGTCGATCACCGGCACCGTGCTGGCCGGACTCATCGTCACAAACGTCGACGACGCGGTGTTCAGCGGCGCATCCGCAGCCAACGGGTCTGCCAGCCTGTACTCTTGGATCACCGGCACATGCTCATAAGCCATGCCGATCTCTTCCAGCAGCCAGAGGTTACGCGTCGCGCGCGACCGGGCCACGCCGTAAAGTTTCACCATTCTGTCCTCCTTCGCCGTTTGCACCATGCGTAGCGTGATCTGCCCGGCGACGAAAGCCCAATGGGCCGCCACTACCTTGCGCGACGGGGCGCGGGTTCTGCGGCTGCCCTGACGATTCCCCCTGCGGCTCTGGACCGTGCCCGCCCCAAAAGATATGCCGCAAGGATGAAGACGCCATTGTCCTACTCCGCCCATGCGCGCGCCATCCTGACATTGGGGGTGCCGCTCATCGGCAGCCATCTGGCGCAGATGGCCCTGCACGTCACCGACACCGTCCTGCTGGGTTGGTACGGCGTACACGCGCTTGCGGCAGTGGTGCTGGGGACATCGTTCTTCTTTGTGTTGTTCATTCTGGGGTCGGGCTTTGGCATCGGGGTGATGGGCATGGTTGCCTCGGCTCTCGGGCGCGGCGACGAGGTTCAGGTGCGCCGCGAAACCCGCATGGGGCTGTGGTTGTCGATCCTCTACAGCCTGCTGGTGCTTCCGGCGACCATCTGGGCCGGGCCGATCTTGCGCTTTTGTGGCCAGGACCCCGATGTCGCACAACTCGCGCAGGATTTCCTGCGCATCGCCGGGTACGGCATGATGCCTGCGCTGCTGGTCATGGTGCTGAAAAGCTATCTGGCCGCGCAGGGCAAAACCCAGGTGGTGCTTTGGGTGACGCTCGCTGCGGTGGCGTTGAACTTTATCCTCGCCTATGCTTTTATTTTCGGCAATTGGGGGGCCCCGGAGCTGGGGGTTCGCGGTGCAGCTATTGCATCGCTGTTCACGCAACTGCTGACCTTTGTGCTTTTGGCGGTCTATGCCAGCCTTGCCCCCGGACCCCGGCGCTTCAGGCTGTTTCAGCGGTTCTGGCGCCCGGACTGGCAAGCCTTTGCGCAGGTGCTTAAACTTGGGGTGCCGATCGGCCTGACCGGTCTGGCGGAAAGCGGGCTTTTTGTCGCCACTGCCATCATGATGGGTTGGATCGGCACGGTCCAACTTGCCGCCCACGGCATTGCCATGGAAATTGCGGCGCTGGCGTTCATGGTGCACCTTGGCCTTTCGAACGCCGCAACGGTTGGCGTTGGCCGCGCCGAGGGCGAGGGCGACATTCAATCAATGCGCGATGTCGCCGTGACGGCAACGGCCTTATCCTTCGGTTTCGGCAGCGTGATCGTCGTGGTGCTTCTCAGCCTGCCACATCAGCTGCTTGGCCTGTTTCTTGATGAGTCAAAGCCCGAGGCCGCCGCCATCCTGACCTTTGGTACCACGCTACTGGCGGTGGCCGCGCTGTTCCAGCTTTTCGACGCGATGCAGGTCATTGCCCTGGGGCTGTTGCGCGGTGTGCAAGATACCCGTGCGCCAATGTGGATTGCGGCCTTCAGCTATTGGCTGATCGGAGTGCCCACCAGTTATGTGTTGGCTTTTCCCTTCGGCCTTGGCGGGGTTGGTCTTTGGTTGGGGCTGGTGGTGGGGCTGGCGTTTGCGGCCACAACGATGATGTGGCGGTTTTGGTATCGCGTGCCGAAAGCCGTCCAAATTTGATCAAAAAAATGCTTTACAGAGCGCAATGCCAAACCCTAGGCTATGGCATTGATTAAAAACGATGTGTGACAGGGGTGTGTAAATGTCAGAAGAAGCTGGCTTGGCCAAAGGTGCGCTGGGGACGCTTGAATCCGCAGTGATGGGAATTGCGGGCACTGCACCTGCATTTTCGGTGGCAGTGACGACGGCGACAATTGTTGCGGCGGTGGGTGATCTATCGGTTGGCGCGATCTTGTATTGCGGGCTGATCATGTTCGGTCTGATGCTGGCGTTTAAGAACCTGAACAAAATGTCACCCCATGCCGGGGCCACCTATGCCTGGGTTGGCGCGGTGTTTGGGCCGACCTGGGGGTTCTTTGCGGGTTGGGGGCTGCTGGTTGCCTCGGTGGTGTTCATGGTATCGGCGACGATCCCGGCGGCCACCTCGACACTGGTGCTGATCGCGCCGGATTTGGTGGAAAGCACCGGCTGGGTGGCGTTTACGGCGGCGATTTGGCTGACGGTGGTGACGGCGGTGGTCACCAAGGGCATCAAGCACGCCAGCTATGCGCAAGTGACGCTGACGGTGATTGAAACCGTGATCATCTTTGCGCTGATCATCGCAGCCTTCGTGCAATACGGCGGGCAACCGGCGCATGTGCCATCGTGGAATTGGGTGTCACCCTTTGCTTTCACGCCGCAGGTTTTTGCGACCGGCGCACTGACGGCAGTGTTCTTCTACTGGGGCTGGGACGTGACGATGAACCTTGGCGAAGAAACCAAGGACGGCGCGCCTTCCCCGGCGGGTCAGGGCGCGTTTTGGGCAATGATCAACCTGATTTTGTTCTTTATCATCATGATGATCGTGGTTCTGATCGTGCTGACTGATGCGGAAATTGCCGAAGCCAACACCAACGTGCTTTATGCGATTGCCAACAAGCTGTTCTCGTCCCCATGGAGCTATCTGGCGGTGCTTTCGACCATCCTGAGCACCATCGGCACCATCGAGACGCAGATTCTGCAGTTCAGCCGTTCGATGTTTGCGATGGCGCGTGATAACATGCTGCACCCGCGTTACGCCAAAATTCACCCGGAATGGCAGACGCCATGGGTGGCGACGGCGGTGATCTGGGGGCTGGGCATGATCTTGCTGTTCAGCAGTTCTTACATGCCGTCAGTCAGCGCGATTTTGGAAAGCTCGATCCTCGCCATCGGTATCCAGATTTGTTTTTACATGAGCCTCGCGGGCTATGCCTGCGCGTGGCACTACCGGGCGATGCTGAAGGGCGATTTCATGGGCGCGATCAGCCATGTGATCTGGCCGTTCATTGGCGCCGCGTTCATGACGTTTATCGGGCTATATTCGATCCCGACGTTTGACAACATCACCTTGGCGGTTGGCCTTGGCGGTCTGGCGATTGGCGCGCTGCCGCTGTTGTTGGCGCGGCAGCGTCAAGCCGCCTAAGGTCTCTTGGGATCGGCGCACCCCGCGCCGGTCCGCCCTATTCGGCGGCTTCACCATTCGTCAGGCGTTCGGCCTTTTTGCGTATCAAAACGCTGCGCAAATCATGCATCGCCAGCAAGATCAGGTCGGTGACCTCCTCCAGCTGCGCCTCCGACGCTTTCGACTGCACCCATTGCGCCGTCAGGTTCAAATGATCCACCGCGCGCAGAATGTCATCGACATCGCGCGCGGCGAGGGTTTCTTGCCGCTTGGCCACCCAATCCCCGATCAGCGCAATTTCGGCGGGGGTCAGCTTGCGGTCGCCATGCGGCTTGATGGTGCCGTTCTTGACGTTGACCATGGCAATTTCTTCCATGTCGATCCGCCGCAGCCGGTTTTCGGCGTCGATCCGAAAAACCAGCGCGCCATTCTCGCGGATGCGGAAGTAGTATTCCGGCAGATCGGCCGCCATTCTGTCTCCCCCTCAGCGAAGCCCGGCGCAGAAGCTCTGGATGCGGCGACAGGCCTCTTCCAATGCCACTTCGGATGTAGCGTAGCTGACGCGGAAGTTTGGTGAAAGTCCGAAGGCGGCGCCAAAGACCACTGCGACCCCGGTTTCCTCAAGCAACGCCGAGGCGAA
>JANMDM010000259.1:0-2621 GCA_031376305.1 Pseudomonadota bacterium
GTTTCCAAGGCGCTGGCAATCCGTTCAAGCGACGCGGCGATCTGCTTTAAAGTTTCGTTTTGCTCAGAAATCAGACCAATAGTTTTGGCACTTCGTTTGCCAAGCCTTATGCTAAACAGCACCCACACGGCAATAATCACAACGAAGGGCAACCAAAGCAGCGCCATATGCATCATCTACGCCTCATCCTCCCCCTGATCCCCTTGATCCGCCACCCGCGCCACGGACACTACTTCCTCGTCACCGCCGGTATTGAACACCTTGACCCCCCCGGCCGACCGCGACCGGAACGAGATCTGCTCCACCGGCACCCGGATCGACTGCCCGGTTGAAGTTGCCAGCATGATCTGATCGCTGATCTCAACCGGGAATGAGGCCACCAACGCCCCGCCCCGCATTGCCTTGTCGATGGCCATCACCCCCTGACCCCCACGGCCGCGCACCGGATAGTCGTGGGAAGACGAAATCTTGCCCTGCCCCCGCGCGGTGATGGTCAGGATCAGGTCCTCTGCCGCCGACATCTGCGCATAGCGTTCGGGCGAAAGCTGTCCGGCCTCGACCGCCTCTTCATCCTCGTCTGCCTCAGCTTCATCGACATTGCCCGCCATAAGGCGGCGTTGCTTGAGGTACGCCACCCGCTCTGCCGGGTCCGCCTCGAAATGGCGGATCACCGACATCGACACCACGTTATCGCCCGCTGCCAGCCGGACGCCGCGCACGCCGGTGGAATCGCGGCCCTTGAACACCCGCACTTCGGTCGTCGGGAAGCGGATCGCCCGCCCCATGGCGGTGACCAGCATGATGTCGTCATTTTCATCGCAAATGCGGGCATTCACCAAAAACACACCCTCGGGCAGCTTCATCGCGATCTTGCCGTTGCGCATGACATTGGTGAAATCCGACAAGGCGTTCTGGCGCACATCGCCCTCGGACGTCGCAAAGAAGATTTGCAGGTCGTCCCAGTCTTCCTCGGGGACATCGACGGGCATCAATGCGGCCATCGAAACCCCGGTGCCGATCGGCAGGATATTGATCATCGCCTTGCCCTTGGCATTTCGGCCCGCCAGCGGTAGCCGCCAGCATTTCAGCTTGTAGACCATGCCATCGGTCGAAAAGAACAAGAGCTGCGTATGGGTATTGGCCACAAACAGCGTGGTGACCACGTCGTCTTCCTTGGTGGCCATCGACGACAGCCCCTTGCCACCGCGCCGCTGGGCACGAAATTCGGCCAAAGGCGTGCGTTTGATGTAGCCGCCCGAGGTAATGGTCACCACCATATCCTCGCGCTCGATCAGGTCTTCGTCTTCAGTGTCACCAACCCAATCGACAATCTCGGTCCGGCGCGGCACCGCAAACGCATCGCGCACCTCGCGCAGTTCGCCTGAGATGATCGCCATGATCCGTTCGCGCGAGCCAAGGATGTCCAGGTAATCGCGGATCTTGGCCGCCAGCTCCTGTAATTCGTCGGTGATTTCCGCAACACCCATCGCCGTCAGGCGTTGCAACCGCAGATCCAGAATGGCGCGGGCCTGTATTTCCGACAGGTTATAGGTGCCGTCATCGTTCAGCGGATGGGTGGGATCGTCGATCAGGCGGATATATTCGACGATTTCATGGGCTGGCCAGCGCCGGGTCATCAGCTTCAGCCGCGCCTCTGCCGGATCGGCCGAAGACCGGATCGCCGCCACAACCTCATCAACGTTCGAGACCGCCACCGCCAGACCACACAGCACATGGCTGCGCTCGCGGGCGCGACGCAGCTCAAACGCGGTCCGCCGCGCTACAACTTCTTCGCGGAACGATAGGAAATGTCTTAAAAAATCTTTCAGCGTCAGCTGTTCTGGTCGTCCGCCATTCAACGCCAGCATGTTGCACCCAAACGAGGTCTGCATCGGCGTGAAGCGGAACAACTGGTTCAGCACCACCTCCGGCGTCGCATCGCGCTTCAGCTCAATGACCACGCGCACGCCGACCCGGTCGGATTCGTCCTGAACATGGGCGATGCCTTCGATCCGTTTGTCGCGGGCGGCTTCGGCGATCCGCTCGATCATCGTCGATTTGTTCACCTGATAGGGGATCTCGTCGATGACGATGGCAAAGCGGTCCTTGCGCAACTCCTCGATCCGGGTTTTCGAGCGGATGATGACCGAGCCGCGTCCCTCAAGATAGGCTTTGCGCGCGCCCGAGCGGCCCAAAATCAAGGCACCTGTCGGGAAGTCGGGGGCCGGGACAATCTCCATCAGCGCCTCAATAGACATATCCGGTGTCTCGATCAGCGCCAGCGTCGCCTCAATCACCTCGCCAAGATTGTGCGGCGGAATATTGGTGGCCATGCCGACGGCAATACCGCCAGCCCCGTTGACCAGCATATTTGGAAACCGCGCCGGAAGCACCGTCGGCTCGCGGTCCTTGCCGTCATAGTTGTCCTGAAAATCGACGGTGTCTTTTTCGATATCGGCCAGCAAAAACGCCGCAGGCTTGTCCATCCGCACTTCGGTATAGCGCATCGCTGCGGCGTTATCGCCATCCATCGAGCCGAAGTTGCCCTGCCCATCCAGAAGCGGCAAAGACATCGAGAACTTCTGCGCCATCCGCACCAAAGCGTCATAGATCGAGGCATC
>JANMDM010000277.1:0-16789 GCA_031376305.1 Pseudomonadota bacterium
ACCTGAATATTGCAGGGGCCTTCGCGCAGGTGCTTGCGCGACAGGCTGGAGGTCGCCAGATGGCGCAGATGCGCGGGCGAGCCCAAAAGTACATCGGTCAACGGATCGGTTTCATTGGCAAAGCCCCAGCCGGTCAGCGGCTTGGTGCCGCCGCGCAGGTTGCGGCGCCGGAGTGAGAAAGCTTCGGTCAGGCGAGGGGTGTCGAGGGTCATGTAATATCCTTTCAGGGATCAGGCGCCGGGCATGGCGGAGGGGATCCACCAGTCGTGCCCGCGCGGGGTTGTCACATATTCAGGCCAGCGGAAGTGAATCGGCGGGGCGTAATCACAAAGGGGCGGCATCCATTGCGCGCCACCAATGCCGCCACCAGTGCGGGTGCGGAATTCTTTCATCGCCGCATGGCGGGCGCTCTCATCTTCCAGCAGGCGCAAGGCCGACAGCGCCAATACCTTGGCCGCCGTCCGCACCATCGGGTCGATGGTCGCCGGGATGCCGCCAAGGGCATTCATCACCCAGGCGGGATAGGCAGCGCCCGGCGGGGCCTTCAGCGCCGGGCGGGCGATGTAGAAACGCGCGGTCGGCGCATGCCAGCACATGTCGGTGTAATCGTCCGAGGTCGAATGGCCCTGCGAGGGTGGCAGGTCGCGGCGCAGGATCGCCTCGGCAGCTTCGGGTGAAATCAGGCGGCTCATCTCGTCGATGAACGGCTCGGCCATCGGTTGAAGGCCGAGGTTGGTTTGCATCTCGCGCGCAACGGCCTTTGCCGCATCGTCCCAAACCGGAGCCCCTACGGCTTGCAGCGCCTCCCAGACCACCCCGGTCATCGCGTGATTGGCCAGACCGGGGCGCGACTTGCTGACCCAGTGGCGTTCCCAGCGGCAGCCGGTCAGCGTTGCCGCCGCCGCAGCGTTGCGGTCGAGCACGGCGGTGACCTGATCGGCCATGGCGATGGTCGGCACCCGGATCATGTATTGCAGTTCCGCCAGCCCGGCGGGCAGATTGTCGGCGGTGGCTTGCCCCGCGGTCAGGATCGCCTCGGAGATCGACCAGCCGCCCTGATGCGGCAGCATCGCGTCGCGCAGGGATTTCGAGGTTTGATACATCAGCATCAGCGCGTCATTGGCACCAGGCGCGCGCACCGCGCTGTGCGATTGCGGAATGGGCGCGCCGTCGGACACGCCCCAGCCCTCGGGCTGATCGCAGAGGAAGCGGTAGATCATCGCGTAGGCCGCACCGCAGTGCGTCTCCAGCCGGACGGTATTGCACATCGGCAGCATGTAGAACGGATGAAAGGACAGAATCGCCGCCAAGCCGTCGTAATAGCCCTTGACCGCATGAATGGGTTTCGAGCCGCGCAGCTTTTCCGCAGGCTCGCCGGTAAAGCGCAGACCGCCCTTGATGCCGTGGCGTTTCATCGCCGCTTTGGTGGCCAGCAGCCCGCCAAGCGCGCCAATCCCAAGGCCGGAATGCGGGTCGGTATGGCCGCCGGCCTGAAACCCAAGCCCTGCACGGGGTTCGCGCCGCGTACTGGCGGCTTGGCAATTGCCGGGCACCGCATCATATTCGGCATACATGCCGATCACCGGCCCCGCTCCATTCGACCATTCGGCGCAAAAGGCGGTGGGCATCCCGGCCGAACCTTCTTCGACGGTGAAGCCTTCGGCGCGCAGACGGTCCACATACCAGGCGCAAGATCGGTATTCGCGCCAAGCGGTTTCAGCGAAATCAAAAAGTGTCGCGCACCAATCCGACAATTCGCCTGCCCGCGCATCGACGCATACAAGCGCATCGGATTGTGCGGCGGTAAGCTTGGGCATGGTTTACTCCTTTACCCATGGTCTAGCGGGCCGGGGGCCGGGGAAGAAAGTGAAAGCTTTTCGTGGCGGCGACAAATTTTATTCACCAAGACGGTTTCACACCGGGTGAAATGCCGTATTCTGGGTTTGTCATTAAGGAGCTGGTCATGTCCCGGATTCCGTCAACGCAAGCGCTGCGCGCTTTGGAAAGCTTTTCGCGCCATGGCACCGTGTGGCAATCGGCGGATGAACTAAACCTGACACGCAGTGCAGTCAGCCATCAATTGCGGCTGCTTGAACGGGATCTTGGGTTTCGGCTGCTGAACCGCATCGGCACGCGGGTAGAGTTGACACCGCAGGGTCTGGCCTATGCCGAAGATGTGCGCCGCGCGCTGCGGACGATTGCCGGGTCGGCGGCGCGCAATGCCGGTCGCGGCATATCCGGGGCGTTGACCGTATCGAGCACGGCGGGTTTTGCCGCATCGTGGCTATGTCCGAAAATCGGGCGGTTCCGGGCCGCTTGTCCGGATGTGTCATTATCGATTGTCACGCCGCATAGGCTAGATGATGTTTCAAACCCTGATGTAGATCTGTTTGTGACTTTTAGCACCGGCATCCAGCCTGAAATGGAGGTTGAGCTGTTGAAGGCGGTGGAATTCACCCCGCTGTGCAGCCCGGCGTTGATCAACCGACTGGGCGGAATCGTCGAACCAGCAGATGTGCTGCGCGCCGGACTTTTGCACCTGACCAACACTGAGGATTGGCGGGCGTGGTTCCGCAAGGCGGGCCTTGAGGAGGCCGGTGCGCGGAGCGGGATTACATTTGCGGATATGAATCTGGTCTATGCGGCGGTCTTGAATTCGCAAGGCATTACCATGGGGGACGAATTCATCTGCCACGAGGCGATGGCCTCGGGCCAGCTTACCCGACCGTTTGACCTCGCGATCCGGTCGCCACGGTCTTATTATCTGGTTACGCCACCGGAAAAGGCGGGCAATCCGGCTGTGGCGGCATTTCGGGCCTGGATACGGGCAGAACTTCGAGACGACCCGGCTTGAAGTATTGTTCAATTTTGTTTGTCGTTCAAACCGGAAAGCCCGAAGTTTTACATGATGGGCAACACCATGTCCTTTGTGCGTACAGGCATCAGAACTCGATCGCGAATGTGGTGCCGACGTCTGAGCCGACAAGACGTAGACTTGCCGAATGTGCGTGCAGCAATGTCTGGGCGATGGAAAGGCCCATACCTGTACCGCCTGTGTCGCGTTTGGTGGTGAAGTAGGGTTTGAACACATGGGCGCGGTTGCCGCTGGATATGCCCCTACCGTCGTCGCTGACCTTAAGCGTCGCGCCAGACGCATCGGCTTGCACCGTGAAAGTCACGCAGGTTGCATGATCCTCGGCGGCGTTTTCGGTCAGGTGTCTTAAGACAATGGTAAGGCCTTCGGCGGCCAGGGGAAGGGCGATGTCATCACCAGTTGCGAGAAACCGCAGTTGCGGAAAATCGCGGACCAGCGTCGGCAGCACCACAGAAAGGCGTGTTTGCCCGCGATACAGCGGCTCGCGTGCTGATGCGATCCGGTGGAGAGCGGCCAGAAGCTGCTCCATCCGGGCTGTGGCCGCCAATATGGTCGCAGAAAGCTGATGGGAGTCGGCGTCTGTGGCGCCCGTGTTCAGAAGTTCGGCTGCGCCGCGGATCGCGGTCAGCGGTGTTTTGAATTCATGGGTCACATGGTCGGTAAAACTGCGGATCGCCGCTTGGCGGTTATGAAGCGTGGCTGCCATATCCAGAACACTTTGGCCCAGATGGCGCAACTCGCGGGTGCCATAATGCTCATGCGGTGCCAGTGCTGACGCATCACCCGATTGCAGCAATTCAGCCCGCGCCGCCAGTGCCGTGACCGGGCGCAGGATCAGGCGCCACAGAAGATAGCCCAGCGCCGAAGTCATCAGCACCACCACAAGGGTGATGAGGATGGCGGATTGGCGAAACCCCAATATGCCGGACAAAAACCGTACCGCCACAAGCCCGGCCAGCGGCGCGATCAGGACCGCACCCAGCACACCGCCCAGAACCAGCAATAGCGGTGGGCGCCATTTCTTGGTTATCCGGCGCGGCATGGACCCATCCTGACGCCGATGCCGTGCAGGGTTTCGATGGCATCCACACAGCCCGCATTGCCAAGTTTCCGGCGCAGGTTGCGCAGGTGGCTTTCGGCGGTGCGGTCATTGGCATGGGCATTCTGGCCATAAAGCGCATCGGTCAGCTGCGGGCGGCTGAGGATAAGGTCAGGGTATTGCATCAGCCGCGCCAGGATTGTCATTTCCGACGCCGTCAGCGCGACCGTTTGGCCGGCAAAGCAGCAGACATGATTGTCGGGCAACACCTTTAACCCGCCACGGACAAGTGTGGATGTGCTGCCTTCTCGCGCCTTCGAGGGATCGGGGCTGACGCGGTTGAGGATGACTTTGACCCGCGCCACCAGTTCGCGCGGGCTGAAGGGTTTGGTCACATAGTCATCGGCGCCAAGTTCCAGCCCCAGCACCCGGTCAAGTTCATCATCGCGCGCGGACAAGAACAGGATCGGCACGTCCGAAGTGCGACGCAGTCGGCGGCAGACCTCGAGCCCGTCCATCTCGGGCAGGCCGATATCAAGGACGACAAGCTGTGGGGCAAACTGCACCACCATGCGCAGGGCCGCCTGCCCATCGGCGGCAGGAGCGCAAGTGTAGCCGGCCCGCTGGAGGGCAATTTTCAGCACCTCGCGGATATGCGGGTCATCATCGACCAGAAGAATTTTGTGGTTCATGTCAGGGCGTCACGGCAGTTGGGCTGGCGTTCAGGTAACGCCGAACCCGCCAGGAACGAAACCCCCAATCGCGCCAGCCGGTGATGAAAGGCCCTTGGAAAGCGGGCTGATCGCCGCAAAGATCGCGGATGGTTTCGGTCCCAAATTCGCGGATGGCCCCTGCGGCAGCAGCGTCAAGGTCGCACAGGTATGGGATGTCTATTTCTGCGGTCGAGCCCTGGGTAAAAAGCTGGAGATTGGTTTGCGCAATAACACGGGCGAAGTTCACAAAGGTGCAGGCATAAAGCGTCAGCAACGCCACCGCCACGCAGCGCCCCAAAAGCCAGGAAATCGTATGCCCGCGCCAAAGTTGCCAGGCGACAAGCAGCAGCCCCGTTGCCACAAGACCCATCCAGATGGCAGCGGCGATGCGCAGATGTGTCAGGCCATAGGTGTCGACGTATAGATCGAGCCGGTAAAGCGATGAGAAGACCAGCAGGATATTCTGGCTGATCCAGAGTGTCAGGAGCCAGCGCAAACCGGGGTTGCCATTGGTGAACGGCCGCGAGATCAGCGCAAACACTCCGGCCAGAATCGCGGTCACCACCAACGGATACGCGCCGCGATGGGCGTATTGAGCATGGGTCATGCCCGGGGGCAGTTGGGCGCCGCCCCACAGAAATGTCGCGTCGAGCACTGTCTGGACGGCGAAGATGAGATTGAACAGCAGCAGGGCATTCGCGACCGAGAAGAGGTTCACTCCGGCAGGCGTGGGGATGCGCATGGGCAGCGGTCCCAATTGCGAGCGGGGCATCGCCGCAATTATCCGGGGCGCTGACAGATAGGGCCAGAGCGGGTAGGCAATGGCCAGCCAGAAATAAACCCGTATCCGCGCGTTATGTTCAAGCCATGGTCCGGCGAAAGCCCGGCGAAACCAGGCTTCGATCACCGGATTGGCCGCGGTCAGAAGCCAGATGAAAAGCAGACCTACGCCGAGTGGCATGGCCCAGGCGGTTTTGGCACGCTCGAAGCGGCTTTTGGCAGTGGTGTCGGTCAGCAAGAATTCGCCGGTTTGTTTCAGGGACCAGGCGGCGAACCAGGGCAGGTAGGTGACCAGTCGCATACTGGCGCTTACCAGTTTGGCAAAGGGCGGGCGTAGGCCATGGGTGGCAAAAACTGCGAAAGTCAGCATCCCGGTGACGAGCAAGGCCAAGGATAAGGTCTGTACCTGCTCGATGACAGGCAAAAGGGTCAGGGTGGCGATGATCAGCGCCACCAGCCTGCCGCCGGGGGGGCGTACGGGACGGGCAATCAGCCAAACGGCGGCCATGACGGCGGCGGCAAAGATTGCCAGCGACAGGCCGATGGACTGGCGCCAGAACAACATGTCGGCAAGACCGACAAGAAGGACAAGAGCCAGGGTCGCCAAGTTGTGCAGGGCCGGGGTTGCCGGGCTTTCGGGCGGTGGTGGTGGCCGGAGGCGGCTTGGCGGCGCCTCATCCCCGGTCATTTCAGACAGCCACCAGGCGTCGTGGTGCAGTGAATAGGGTACGCCCGGAATCGTCAGGTCTTGCATTTCTTATCCCTCGATTGGCCGCCTGCGGTGCGCGGTCAGGCAAGGGATAGGGGCTGCATCGGCACATGCCGCTTAGCAATTCAGCAGAAATTCAGCAGATCGGAGAGAGCTTCGGCAAAGCAGATGCCTGTGTCCCTGACCGCCGTCACGCCAGCGATCCTATGGCTTGGTGCGTTGTTTTTCGAGGAAACGTATCAGCGATTGGCTGGCCCCAAGGATATGGGCACGGGTCAGCGCGGTGGCCAGATCGGCATCGTGGGCGATGGCCGCTGCAAGGATGCCTTCGTGTTCCCGCCGTGCCCTGGCGATGCCGTCGGTCAGCACCAATTGCGCGCGCAGGTAGCGTCCGATCTTGTCGAGGGCGCCCGAGATCACCTGCAAGTGATAGGGTCGGTTGCAGTCTTTATAGAGCGTGTAGTGGAAAAGCCGGTTGAGCTGCGCCCATTGGCCCGAATCCGGTTCGCGCGCGAAGGCTTCGGCATAGTTGCGCGCCTCGGTCAGGGTTTCGGGGCGGATACTGCTGACCGCGTGGTGGATGACCTCACCTTCGATAAGGGCGCGAAATTCGAACATTTCGGTAATTTCATCAAGGGAAAGCGAGGACACGACCGCGCCCTTGTACCGCTGTGTCGTCACCAGCCCCTGTTCCTCAAGGCGCGCCAAAGCCTCGCGCACCGGGATGCGCGAGACGTTAAACATGGTGGCGATCTGGTCTTGGCGCAAAAGGTCACCATCTTGCAACGCACCTTCGACAATCGCTTCGCGCAGCGAGCCAAAAATCACGTCTGATGCAGAAGCTGCGGCCCCCAGATTGGTGGCTTTCAGGTTCAAGCTCATCCTCATCCCCTTTCGCCTGCCAAGAAGGGCAGGTGTGTTGCCCAAAGACTAAAGCGTCGCTGGTCCGAATGCACCCGAATTTGGATTGTATAATGGCTATTGTAAATGGGATCCAATATACATTAACTACCAGCAGGCGCGATTCTGCCACAAGCGCTGCAACAGGAGAGAATTCCGATGAAAACGACCTATCTTGCTGCCGCGAGCCTTGTCGCGGTTCTGACAGCCCAGACTGCTCAGGCAGATAAGCTTGATGATATCATCGCTTCGGGCACATTGCGCTGCGCAGTGGTGCTGGACTTCCCGCCGATGGGGTCACGCGATGCCGATAACAATCCGATAGGGTTCGACGTAGATTATTGCAATGATCTGGCAACCGCTCTTGGTGTCACCGCCGAGATCGTTGAAACGCCGTTCCCTGACCGTATCCCGGCACTGGTATCAGACCGCGCCGATGTGGGCGTGGCCTCCACGTCGGACACGCTGGAACGCGCTAAGACCATCGGTTTTTCCATTCCCTATTTCGCATTCCAAATGGTCGTGCTGACCCGCGAAGATGCTGGCATCAACGATTTTGACGGCCAGAAAGGCCACACCGTAGGTTCTGTTGCGGGCACTTACGAGGGGTTGCAACTGGAAGACAACGTCAAGGCCTGGGGCGCGGGTGAATTCCGTCCCTATCAAAATCAGGCGGATGTGTTCCTGGCGCTGTCGCAGGGTCAGATAGATGCAACCGTGGTCACATCGACCGTCGCGTCGTCGATCATCGCCACCGGCCAGTACCCCGGCTTCGTGATGAAGGGCGATGCACCCTATGACATCGACTATGTGTCGCTGATCGGGCTGCGCAACGAATATGGCTTCTTGAACTATCTGGATCTGTTCGTGAACCAGCAGGTTCGCACTGGTCGCTACCAGGAACTCTACGACAAGTGGATCGGTGGCACGGCACCAACGCTGAGCATCAACGGCGTTTACCGCTGATTTTACGTCGGGCGCGTCCGGCCTGGACGCGCCCCATGTTTCATTCCGAGACTTCAGGCGGCAGATGAACAATTACACCTTCCACTGGTATCAGGCCTTTCGCGCCGTGCCACAGATGTTGGGCGGCGCCGTTGTCACGCTGGAAGTGGCGTTGCTGTCAATGATCCTGGGCATCGGCTTTGCGGTGCTGATCGCCGTGGGGCGCGGCTCACAACGGGCCGCAATTCGTGGGTTGGCCACCACATGGGTCGAGGTGGCGCGCAATACGCCGGCACTTTTCCAGATCTACATGGCGCATTTCGGACTGGGGGCCTTTGGGCTGCATTTAAGCCCGTTCACCGCCCTGCTGGCCGGGATCACCTTTAACAATGCAGGCTATCTGGCCGAGACGTTTCGCGGCGCCTTGCGGGCTATACCGCCCACACAGGCCCGTGCCGCACGATCCTTGGGCATGGGGCCAGTCAGGGCCTTCACGCTGATTATCTTGCCGCAGATGTTCCGCATCTCGTTCCTGCCGATGACCAATCAGATGGTCTGGGCGATCTTGATGACATCGCTCGGCATTGTTGTCGGGATGAATACCGATCTGGCGGGCGTGACCCAAGCGCTGAATGTAAAAACCTTCCGCACCTTTGAGTTCTTCGCGCTGGCTGCGATCATCTACTATCTGGCCGCCAAGACCGTAACCTTTGGCGCAAGGCTGCTCGCCGCGCGTCTGTTCCGGTATTGAGGGGGCAAAGATGTTCAACACTGCTTTGACCCTGTCTGATCTGGGCTTCATGGCCAGGGGGGCGGCGATCACCCTGTCGATTACTGCCATAGCTGTGCTGTTTGGGACCATTCTTGGGGTGATTTTCGGCACGCTTAGAACGCAGATCAGTGCCCTTGCCGCAGCACCGCTGACCTTTGTTCTGGATGTGCTGCGATCGGTGCCTTTGCTCATCCAACTGATCCTGGCCAATGCGTTCCAATCCATCCTTGGCTTTGGCTGGCAGCCCTTTGCCGTCTCTTGCGTGGTCCTGTCGCTTTATACCTCGTCCTATTGCGCGGAAATTGTGCGCGGCGGCATCGAAGCGGTGCCGATGGTCACCCGCCGCGCCGCACGGTCACTGGGCCTAAGCTGGTGGCAAGACCTGGCGCATGTGGTCTTCCCGATGGCCCTGCGTGTGGCCCTGCCGGGCTGGATCGGGCTGACGTTGGGGGTGATGAAGGACAGCGCGCTGGTCTTGTGGCTGGGGATCATCGAATTGCTGCGATCCTCGCAGATTCTGGTGACCCGCTTGCAAGAGCCGTTGTTCATCCTGATCGTCACCGGGGCCATCTACTTCCTTATCAGCTTCCCCATTGCCCGGCTGGGCGGTCGTCTAGAAAAACGGTGGCGTGAAAATGATTGAGATTGAGAACGTCCATAAATCCTTCGGCGCGCTTAAGGTTTTAAAAGGCGTGTCGATGACTGTCAAAAAGGGCGAAGTGGTGTCGGTGATCGGTGGTTCGGGATCGGGCAAGTCAACGTTGCTGACCTGTATAAACGGGCTCGACCGGATTGACGCCGGGCGCGTGCTGATCGACGGGGCGGAAGTTCACGCCAAGACCACGGACCTAAATGTGTTGCGCCGAAACATTGGGATTGTCTTTCAGCAATGGAACGCCTTTCCGCATCTGACGGTTCTGGAAAACGTGACGCTGGCGCCGCGCAAAGTGCTGGGCATGTCGCGGGCCGAGGCTGAGGAGATTGCGGTCAAGAACCTGACCCATGTGGGCTTGGCCGATAAGCTGAGAGTCTACCCGTCGCGTTTGTCAGGGGGGCAACAACAGCGCATGGCCATCGCCCGGGCTTTGGCGATGCAGCCAAGCTACATGCTTTTTGATGAGGTCACTTCTGCGCTGGACCCGCAATTGGTCGGCGAAGTGTTGGACACGCTGCGGCTTTTGGCGTCAGAGGGCATGACGATGATCTGCGTCACCCATGAGATGCGTTTTGCCCGTGAAGTCTCAGACCGGGTCGCCTTTTTTAAGGACGGTCTCATTCACGAAATTGGCAGTCCGGCGCAGATTTTTGATGCGCCCGAACATTCCGAAACCGCTGCATTTCTGAACGCGGCTCACTGAACAAACCATAAGGAGAAAGATTGATGTGGAAAGGTGTTATGCCTGCCGTTACGACCAAGTTCACCGAAACCGGGGCACTCGACCATGACGAGATGGCACGATGCTTCGATCTGCAGATTGACGCGGGTTGCGATGGGCTGATCGTGGCCGGGTCGCTGGGCGAGGGCCCGATGCTGAGCCAGGAAGAGCGGATCGCGGTGATGAAAACCGTGCAAGCCTCAGCCGGCAATCGGCCGGTGCTGATGACGGTGTTCGAAGCCTCGACCTGGGCTGCCTGTGATATGGCCAAAAAAGCCGCCAAGGCCGGGGCCTCTGGTCTTATGGTGGTGCCAAGCCCGATCTATCATTCCAACCCGGCCGAAACCGAAGCCAACCTGCGCGCCATTGCTGAAGCCGGTGATCTGCCAGTGATGATTTATTCCAACCGTGTCGCTTACCGTGTCGACGTGACGCCCGCGATCATGGAGCGGCTGGCGGATGACGCGCGCTTTGTTGCGGTGAAGGAAAGCTCTGACGACATTCGCCGCACCACCGAAATCTTCAACACCTTGGGTGACCGGTATGATGTCTTTACCGGGGTCGATAACCTGGCCTATGAGGCCTTGGCAGTGGGGGCGATCGGCTGGGTGGCCGGGCTTGTGGTGGCCTTCCCGCGCGAAACCGTCGCCATCTACCGGCTGATGCAAGCGGGCCGTCAGGCCGAGGCTTTGGCGATCTACCGCTGGTTCCGACCGCTGCTTGATCTCGATGTGTCGACCTATCTGGTGCAGAATATCAAACTGGCTGAGGTGCTGGCCATCGGTTCGAATGACCGGGTGCGCGGGCCACGTCAGGCTTTGACCGGCACGCGGCGGGCCGAGGTGGAGGCGGTGATCCGAACAGCCATGGAGTGCCGCCCGGTGCTGCCCGATTTCAAGTTGATCGCCGCCTGAAAGGGCGGGTGGGTCGACATGTATGATCAGGTGATCATCGGGGCCGGGGTTATCGGTCTTTCGGTGGGTTTTCGGCTGGCCGAGGCCGGACAAAAGGTCTTGATCCTTGACCGCAAAGGCATGGCGCAGGAGGCGAGCTGCGGCAACGCGGGCGCCTTTGCCTTTGCTGATGTTGAACCGCTTGCCTCGCCGGGGGTGATGTGGAAGGCGCCTGGGTGGCTGTTTGATCCCTTGGGGCCTTTGTCGATCCCCTTGTCCTATGCCCCCCGCTTGGCACCATGGATGCTGCGCTTTTGGCGGGCCAGCTGGTCTGATCGCCATACAGCCAGCACGCGGGCACAGGCGGCGCTGATGGAGCTGTCCAAGCGCGAAACAGAAAGCCTGTTTGCGGCGGCGGGACTAAGCGCGCATCTGCGCCGCGATGGGGCGATATATCTTTACGACAGTGCCTGCGCCGCCGAGGCTGCGAAACCTCTTTGGGATCTGCGGGCCCGCCACGGCGTGGGCTTTGAGCTGGTCACCGGCGCGCGACTGGCCGAGTTGCAGCCGGGGCTGGCTCCACGCTTTTCGCAAGGGGTTTTTGTGCCCCAATGGATGACCTTATCGGACCCCTATCAGGTGGCATTGGCGTTGGGTGCCGCTGCAATCACGCGCGGCGCCCAATATGAACGGTGCCATGCGGTGGGCGTCGTGCCCATGGATCAACAAGTCGGCGTACGGCTGGCTGACGGACGGATGATCCGGGCACGGCAGGTGATCGTCGCCTGCGGAGCCTGGTCGCATCAGCTGGCCGCTACCCTGGGCGACCGTATTCCGCTTGAGACCGAGCGCGGTTATAACACCACCCTGCCGCCGGGGGCCTTTGATCTGAAGCGACAGTTGGTGATTCCGGGGGACGGCTACGTTATCACCCCGCTGGAGGGCGGCATCCGTATTGGCGGCGCGGTCGAACTGGCAGGGCTGACCCGCGCGCCAGACTTCCGTCGTGCCGATATCTTGCTGCAAAAGGCCCGCGGCGTCATGCCGGGGCTAAAACCCGAGGGGGGCTGTCAGTGGATGGGTTTTCGCCCCTCCTTGCCCGACAGCCTGCCGGTAATCGGGCGCGCGCCGGGGGCGCGGCGGGTGATCTATGCCTTTGGTCATGGTCATCTTGGCCTGACGCAATCTGCGGCAACGGCCCGGTTGGTGGCTGATCTGGCGTTGGGTCACCCGAGCGCTATTGATATAATGCCATTCAAGGCGGAGAGGTTCTGAGCCATGGCCAGCCATACGTTCTTTTGCGTCGACGGTCATACCTGCGGAAATCCAGTGCGGGTGGTGGCAGGCGGCGGGCCAAACCTGCAAGGCGCCACCATGCTGGAAAAGCGGGCGCATTTTCTGGCGGAGTTTGACTGGATCAGGAACGGCTTGATGTTCGAGCCGCGCGGGCATGACATGATGTCGGGTTCGATTTTGTATCCGCCCACCCGCCCGGACTGCGATGTCGCCATCCTGTTCATCGAAACCTCGGGCTGTTTGCCGATGTGCGGGCATGGCACCATCGGCACGGTTACGACGATGATCGAACGGGGCCTGGTGACGCCGAAGGTGCCGGGGGTGCTGCGGCTGGACACCCCCGCCGGACTGGTGGTTGCTGAATACCGGCAAGAAGGGCCCTATGTCGAGGAGGTGAAGCTAACCAACGTCCCGGCCTATCTTCATGCGCAAGGGCTCACAGCCAAAGTGGACGGATTGGGCGAAGTGGTGGTGGATGTGGCCTACGGCGGCAACTTCTATGCCATCGTCGATCCACAGCCCGCCTTTCGGGATATGGCCGATCATTCAGCGGGTGACCTGTTGCGCTGGTCGCCGCTGCTGCGCAAGGCGCTGAACGACACATACACCTTCCAACACCCGGAAAAGACGGAGATCCGTGGCCTGTCCCATATCCTATGGACCGGCAAGCCCACAAAAGCCGAAGCCACCGCCCGCAACGCGGTGTTTTATGGCGACAAGGCGATTGACCGATCCCCCTGCGGCACCGGAACATCGGCCCGCATGGCGCAATGGTTCGCCAAGGGGAAGCTAAAGTTGGGTGATAGTTTCGTGCATGAAAGTATCATCGGATCGACGTTCAAGGGCCGCGTCGAAGGTGCCGCGACCGTGGGCGGCAAGCCTGCCATTATCCCCTCCATCGCCGGATGGGCGCGGGTGACGGGGCTGAACACAATATTCATCGACGACCGCGATCCGTTCGCGCATGGCTTTATGGTTATCTGAGGGAAGCAATATGAAAATCACCGGGATTCGCGCCTATCAAGTCGATCTGCCGCTGAAAGAAGGCCGCTACAGCTGGTCGAACGGCAATTTTGTCGATGTGTTTGATACGACCGTGGTCGAGGTTTTGACCGATGCGGGCATCACCGGCTGGGGGGAATGCTGCCCGTTGGGGTCGGCTTACCTTCCGGCTTATGCGCTGGGCGTACGTTCGGGTCTGGCCGAGATTGCCCCCAGGGTGATTGGCATGGATCCCTGCGATCTGGGCGTATTGAACCGCCATATGGATGCGGTGCTGCGTGGGCATCCTTATGTGAAGGCGGCGATCGATGTGGCCTGCTGGGATATTCTGGGCAAGCGGGCTGGCCTGCCCGTCTACCAGCTACTGGGTGGTAAGGCGCAAGCTGAGATCAAGCTTTACCGGGCGATTTCGCAGATTGAACCAAAGGCGATGGCGGCGAATGTCGCGGGCTACCGGGCTGAGGGATACACGAAGTTTCAGCTGAAGGTGGGTGCGGATGCTGACAGCGACATAGCCAGGATCAAGCTGTGTGCCGAAGTGATGCAGCCCGGCGACGTGCTGGTGGCTGACGCTAATACCGGCTGGACCATGCACGAAGCGGCGCGGGTGGTGAACGCGGTCAGGTATGTCGATGTCTATATCGAGCAGCCTTGCCCAACTTACGAGGAATGCCTGACCACCCGCCGCCGCACGTCGTTGCCCTTCGTGCTGGACGAAGTGATCGGCGGCGCCGGTGACCTTATGCGCGGGATCGCCGACGGGGCCATGGATGTCATCAACCTGAAAATCTCCAAGGTCGGCGGGCTGACCAAGGCGCGTCTGATGCGGGATATCTGTGTGAGCGCAGGTATTCCGATGACCATTGAGGATACCTGGGGGGGCGATATCGTCACCGCGACCATCGCGCATCTGGCACAATCGACGCCCGAGGAGTTCAGCTTTTCGGCCACCGATTTCAATTCCTACGGCACAAAAGATATTGCGACGGGCGCACCGAAGCGCGCGCGCGGCACCATGCGGGCATCCGACGCGCCGGGGTTGGGGGTTGAGCCGATCATGGCGGCGTTGGGCAAGCCGGTTCTGGAGGTCTGAGATGCGCGCGAAACAGGTGATCCATATCGTCGGCTGCCATGCCGAAGGCGAAGTCGGCGATGTGATCGTCGGCGGTGTCGCCCCGCCGCCGGGAGCGACAACCTGGGACCAAGCGCGTTGGATCGCGCACGACAACACCTTGCGCGATTTTGTGCTGAACGAACCGCGTGGCGGCGTCTTTCGCCATGTGAACCTGCTGGTGCCACCGAAAGACCCGCGCGCCGTGACTGGCTGGATCATCATGGAACCAGTACATACCCCACCGATGTCCGGGTCAAACTCCATCTGTGTGGCGACCGTATTGCTGGACACCGGGATCGTGCCGATGGTGGAGCCTGAGACGCGGTTTTTCATGGAAGCACCGGGCGGGTTGGTCGGGGTGGTGGCAACCTGCCGGGAAGGCAAGGCACAGTCGATCCGCGTGACCAACCATCCCAGCTTTGCCGCAAAACTGGATGCGAAGATCGAAGTGGCAGGGATCGGCACCCTGACCGTCGATACCGCCTATGGTGGCGACAGTTTCGCGCTGGTCGATGCCGCGACCCTTGGCTTTGCCCTGACCCCGGACGAAGCCCCCGATCTGACCGCAATGGGCATGCGCATCCGGCAGGCTGCGAACGAGCAGTTGGGCTTTGTCCATCCGACCAACCCGAACTGGAAGCATATCTCGTTTTGTCAGTTCACGGCACCGGTCAATCTGGTCGATGGGGTCAAGACCGGTCGCAATACCGTGGCGATCGAGCCGGGCAAGCTCGACCGCTCGCCCTGCGGCACCGGCTGTTCGGCCCGCATGGCGGTGTTGCAGGCGCGGGGCGAGTTGGCGGTGGGCGAGACTTTCATCGGAATTTCGATCATCGGCAGCCGGTTCGATTGCCGGATCGAGGGCGTGACCGATCTGAACGGCACGCCCGCCATCATCCCCTCGATCTCGGGCCGCGCCTGGATCACCGAGGTCAAACAACTCATGCTCGACCCTGCTGACCCTTGGCCGCGCGGAACCCGTGTGGGTGACACCTGGCCGATGCGCTGACAGCTTACAAGGAGGTGACTATGCTGACCGGACGACATCTGATTGCCGGGGACTGGATCCTTGGCGAGGCGCATTTTACCTCCTCGCCCGTGACGGGTGAGGCACGTGCATTCTCAGTGGGAACGCCCGCGCACGTCTCTGCGGCCTGTCAGGCGGCCGAGCAGGCTTTCTGGTCGTTCTCAGCCCTGCCTCGCGCAGCGCGTGCGGCCTTTCTGGACCGGATCGCCGACGAGATTGAGGCGCGCGGGCCCGAGATCACCGAAATTGCCACTCAGGAAACCGGTCTGCCTGCGGCGCGGCTTGAGGGCGAGCGGGGCCGGACGGTCGGGCAGCTTAAACTCTTTGCAGCGCATATTCGCAAAGGCGACTATCTCGACCAACGTCATGACGAGGCCTTGCCCGACCGCAAACCGGTGCCCCGGCCCGATCTGAAACTGGTTCAACGCCCAATTGGCCCCGTCGCAGTCTTTGGGGCATCAAATTTCCCCTTGGCGTTTTCGGTCGCAGGTGGCGACACAGCTTCGGCCTTGGCAGCGGGCTGCCCGGTTGTGGTGAAGGGGCATTCCGCCCATCCCGGCACCGGTGAAATCGTTGCGCAGGCGATCCACGCAGCCGTTCAGGCCCTGGGCCTGCATCCGGGGGTGTTTTCGCTGATCCAGGGCGGACGGCGCGACGTGGGCGAGGCGCTGGTGTGCCATCCGCTGATCCGTGCGGTGGGCTTCACCGGCTCGCTTCTCGGCGGCAGGGCGCTCTTTGATCTTTGCGCGGCGCGGCCCGAGCCGATTCCGTTTTTTGGCGAGTTGGGCAGCGTGAATCCGATGTTCCTGTTGCCGCAGGCCGTCGCCGCGCGGGGGGTGCAGATAGCCGCAGGCTGGGCGGGGTCGCTGACGATGGGGGCAGGGCAGTTTTGCACTAATCCGGGCATGGCGGTGATCATCGACGGGCCGGATGCCGATGCCTTCGCCGATGCAACCGCGGCGGCGCTGGCCGTTGTCGCCCCGCAGACCATGCTGACTGACGGCATTGCGACGGCCTATGTCACCGGGCGCGACCGGGTCGCGGAATCAAAGGGCGTGCGCGCCCTCTTGACCAACGACTGCGCCGCGCGCGAGGCGGCACCACAGCTTTTCGAGGTTTCGGGCGCAGATTGGCTGACCGATCACGCGCTGGGCGAGGAAGTCTTTGGCCCACTTGGTCTGATCGTCCGGGTGCGGGATTTTGCCATGATGGAACGCGTGGCCCGAGCGCTTCAGGGGCAATTGACGTGTACATTGCACTTGGATGACGCCGATAAGGACAAAGCCGCGTCGGATAATGGAGTGACTCCGCTGTTTTCAGCTGTGCGGCTCAATAGTCTTGCTGTTGC
>JANMDM010000393.1:0-5318 GCA_031376305.1 Pseudomonadota bacterium
AAGCCGCCGCCGCCTCTGCGGCCGGTTTGGCAGCGATCATCTGCGTTGGCGAAACCGAAGCCGAACGGGACGCGGGCACGACGCTTGCGGTGATCGGACGTCAACTTCGCGGCTCCGTGCCGGATGGTGCGACCGGCGCGACAACGGTCATCGCCTATGAGCCGGTCTGGGCGATCGGCACCGGGCGGACCCCCACGCTTGATCAGATCGCCGAGGTTCACGACTATGTGCGCGCCGAACTCAGTACACGGTTTGGGGTCGATGCCCAGGCGTTCCGCCTGCTTTATGGCGGCTCAGTCAAACCGTCGAATGCCGCAGAGATTTTTGCCGTAACCAATGTCGACGGCGCCCTTGTGGGCGGCGCGTCCTTAAAGGCCGCAGATTTTGGCGCGATCATCGGGGCGCTTGCCGCCGCGCTGGGCCCCTAAGCGCAGCGCGCGGAATCGACTTCATTGCTGCGAAAAATCCTGAATTCCCCACCCAGGTGTCGCTGGCGTCCAAGCCGGTGCCGTTAAAAACTGCGAAAGGGAACCATGGCGCCCGGCAATGGCCGGTCCAAACGCCGGGCACAACCAACGAGGATTTCGTGAGCCTTTCCAAAGCCGTGCCAGTTCCCCTCTCTGCACAATGGACGTCAAACCTTTTTTGCGTAGCGTCGATGCTGGCCTGGGCCTGCGGCTTTCCAACCGTGGAGTTTTTGCTGATCCCTATCCCGGCCCTGCCCTTGGCGGCCCTCAGACTGTCTCTTGGGGCCATATTCTTGCTACCGGTCTGGGCTTGCCTTGAAGGCCCCGGCGCGCTGATGACAGCGAACTGGCGAAAAGGTCTGGTCATTGGCGCGATCGGCTTTGGCTTTGGGGCCTATCTTCTGATTGTCGCCCAACAGATGACCGATGCGGTCACCGTGACCGTCATCACCGCCAGCTCACCCGTCGTCGGCATCGCTCTTGAATGCCTGCTGGATGGCCGCCAGCTGACACTGCGTCTGGTGGCGGGACTGGTCCTGTCAATTCTTGGCGCTTTGATTGCCGTTTCGGCGCATCTGGGGCTGCTCACCCTCGGACCCGGCGCGCTCGTTGCCTTCGCTTCGGTTGTGTTTTTTACTTGGGGGTCGCGCGCCACCGTCAGGGGTCTTCCTGAGCAGTCAGCAATTGGCCGCACAACCGTCACCCTTTTGGGTGCCGCACTCGCGGCAACGACAGCCAGCATCCTTACCCAGGCTTTTGGCGGGCCGACGGTTACCTGGACAGGCATCGGCCAGTCCCAACTGGCAGCCCTTGCCCTCTACAGCATCGTCGCACTCTCTCTGTCTCAGGTCTTTTGGATTATGGGCGTCGGGCGGCTGGGGATCGGCCTTGCCAGCCTGCATTTCAATGCGGCGCCCTTCTATGTCATGATCCTGTTGTTCCTTTTGGGCGCAAGCTGGAACTGGCTGCAAGCGACCGGCGCCTTGGTCGTGACCGTTGGCGTCATGGTCGCGCAAGGCTTCATCGGCCCGCGCCTGCGCCCTACCGCGACTTGATCCCGCACCAACGCTGACCCTGGACTTGCGATGCATAAAGGAGCCCGAATGCACAGCCTGCCCCAATCGCCGACCGATCCGGACTTCGTGCAGAATCCCTATGATTTCTATGACCGTGCCCGCGCCTTGGGACCGTTGTTTCATTGGCCCGATTACAACCTCATCTGTGCCACCTCCGCCGCCACCGTGGGCGCCATCTTGCGGGACCGCCGATTTGGCCGCGAAATCCCGCCAGAACGGCAGCGCGCTATCCCCGACCATCTGCGCCCCTTCTACGCGGTTGAGGCGCATTCGATGCTTGAGCTGGAGCCGCCACGCCATACGCGCCTGCGCGGCCTTGTGCTGCGTGCCTTCACCTCACGCCGGATCGCGGGGCTGGCGCCCGAAATCATCACGCTGACCCACCAGCTGATCGACGCCTTCCCATCGGGCGAGTTTGACCTGCTCAGGCAGTTCGCAACCCGTTTGCCTGTCATCATAATCGCGCGCCTGCTCGGGGTGCCCGAGGATCGCGGCGATGATCTTCTTGCCTGGTCGAATGCCATGGTCGGCATGTATCAGGCGGGTCGTACAAGGGCGACCGAAGACGCCGCCGTGACCGCGACCACGGCCTTTGTCGCCTTCATGCGCGCCTATGTTGAAGACCGCCGCGCCAAACCCGCTGACGACCTGATCACCCATCTGATCGCCGCCGAATCAGACGGCGAAAAGCTGACCACGGACGAGCTGATAACCACCTGCATCCTGTTGTTGAATGCCGGCCATGAGGCGACGGTACATACGCTGGGCAATGGCGTGAAGGCGCTGTTGGAAAACGGATATGGCGCCGAAGTGCTGACGGCCGCGACCATCGCAGGCACCGTCGAGGAAATCTTGCGCCACGATCCGCCCTTGCATCTTTTCACCCGCCACGCTTACGAAGACATTGAAATTGCAGGACACGTCTTCCAGCGCGGCGAGGAAGTCGGCTGCCTGCTGGCCGCCGCCAACCGCGACCCGCAAGCCTGGGACGCCCCTGCGCGCTTCGATCCCGCGCGCCCGGTCAAACCCAACCTCGCCTTCGGCATTGGTCTGCATTTTTGCGTCGGGGCGCCGCTTGCGCGGCTTGAGCTGCAAATCGCCCTGCCGATTCTTTTCCAGCGTTTGCCGGGGCTGCACCGCCGGGCGCCGACCCCTTACGCCAATCTCTATCATTTCCACGGGCTTGAACGGCTGATAGTCAGCGCCTGATCGCCTTTCGGCTTTCACCTTTGCACAAATATCCCGGAGGCCGCCGCTTGGTTCGCCATTGGTCCAAGGACCAATCGGCGGCGAGGCAGAGCCTCCGGCGCTCAAAGTGGCAGCAGCGTTGTCGACTTGATCTCTTCCATCGACAGCAAAGCCGTCACATTGTAAATCCGCACCTCGGCAATCAGCGCCTGATAAAAGGTGTCATAGGCCCGGGCGTTCTTGACGCGGATCTTCAGGATATAATCGATATCACCGGCCAACCGATGCGCCTCAAGCACCTCCGGGCGCTCTTGCAGCGTCTTGAGGAACTTCTTTTGCCACTCCGCCTCATGTTCCGATGTGCGGATAAGCACAAAGAAACAAGCCTCCAATCCCAAAGCCTCAGGGTCAAGGATCGCTGTCTGCCGGCCAATGACGCCCGCCTCCTTCATCTTGCGGATCCGGTTCCACACCGGGGTCTTGGATGAGCCGACTTTGCGGGCAATTTCGTCCAAAGACTGGCTGGCATCCTCTTGCAGTTCGCCAAGGATTTTCCGGTCCATCTCATCAAGGCGGACTGACATTCGCTTTTCCTTCTCAATCCGAAACGTGGGTTCCTATCCTATCTCCATACAAAACAAGCGTCCTTATTCGCAAGTGCCACTAGCGCAAAACCGGGAAAATTTCCTATATTGGCGTGAGGAAATCCTGTTCCACCAGAAAGACTCCGCCCATGTCCCGCGCCTTTACCCCAAAAGTCGTCACCGCCAATGCGCTTTTAGAAGGTGACGTGGTGTATTTCACCGCCGACGACCGCTGGTCGCGCCTGCACCATGAGGCCGAGCTGATTGAGGATGAGGCGCATGCCCAATTGCGCCTGCTTCAGGCCGACAAGCAGCGCCAGCTCGTGGTGGGCGCCTATCTGGCCGATGCCAAAGCCGGCCCCAATGGGCCCGAACCCATCCATTTCCGCGAAGCCTTTCGCACCAGGGGGCCGTCAAACTACCAGCACGGCAAGCAGGAGACCCCGAATGTATAAGTATTCTGACTTCGACGAGGCTTTCGTGCGCTCGCGTGCGGCCCAGTTCCGCAGCCAGGTGGAACGGCGCATTGACGGGGCATTGACCGAGGATGAGTTTCGCCCCTTGCGGCTGATGAACGGGCTTTACCTGCAACTCCACGCCTACATGCTGCGCGTCGCTATTCCTTATGGCACGTTATCTTCGGCACAGATGCGGCAACTGGCCTGGATTGCCGAGCGTTGGGACAAGGGTTACGGCCATTTCACCACGCGTCAGAACATCCAGTACAACTGGCCAAAACTGACCGACGTGCCGGACATCATTGATGCCTTGGCCGATGTGCAGATGCATGCGATCCAGACCAGCGGCAACACCATCCGCAACGTCACCGCCGACCATTTCGCCGGCGCCGCGGCGGACGAGCTGGAAGATCCGCGCCCGGTGGCCGAACTGATCCGCCAGTGGTCCACCGACCATCCGGAATTCCAGTTCCTGCCGCGTAAATTCAAGATCGCCGTCACCGGCAGCCCGAATGACCGCGCCGTCACCCGTGCCCATGACATCGGCTTGCGCATGGTGCGCGGCGGCTCGGGTCAGGCCGGGTTCGAAGTCATCGTCGGCGGCGGCCTTGGCCGCACCCCGATGATCGGTCAGGTGATCCGGCCCTTCCTGAAAAAGGCCGAACTGCTGCCCTATCTGGAATCAATCGTGTCGGTCTATAACGTCATGGGCCGCCGCGACAACAAGTACAAAGCCCGCATCAAGATCACCGTGTTCGAAAACGGCATCGAGGCCTTCCGCGACGCTGTTGAGGCCCGCTTCGAACAGGTCCGCCACGAATTCACCGGCATCGACCAAAAACTTCTGGCCGGGATCGAGGCGCAATTTGCCGCCCCCGACTTCCGCGTAGCACCGGAAGGTGACTTCGATGCGGCCCGCACCAAGGATCCGGCATTCCGCTCGTGGAGCGACACCAACCTTTTCGCGCACCGCGCCCCCGGCTATGCCATCGTCACCGTGTCGCTGAAAGCCCATGGCGAAACACCGGGCGATGCCTCGGCCGCGCAAATGCGGCTTCTGGCTGACTTGGCCGAAAAATACGGCCACGGTGAACTGCGCATCAGCCACGAGCAAAACGTCATCTTGCCGCATGTCCATAAATCCGACTTGCCCGCGCTTTATGCAGCGCTGAAAACTGATGGCCTCGCCACCGCCAATGTCGGCCTGGTGTCGGACATCATCGCCTGCCCCGGCATGGACTACTGCGCGCTGGCTACCGCCCGCTCGATTCCCGTAGCGCAAGAAATTGCCACGCATTTCCAAGCTTTGGGGTTGGAAGCGGAAATTGGTCAACTCAAGATCAAGATATCGGGCTGCATCAATGCCTGCGGGCATCACCATGTCGGGCATATCGGTATCCTGGGGCTGGACCGCGCCGGGGTGGAAAATTACCAGATCACGCTTGGTGGCGATCACACCGAACATGCCGCCATTGGCGAAAAGGTCGGCCCCGGTTTTGCCTATGACGCCGTGGTGCCCGCCATTGAACGGCTGGTGCGGGCCTA
>JANMDM010000294.1:0-5351 GCA_031376305.1 Pseudomonadota bacterium
TTGACCAGATCAAGGGTCAGCACCACATCCATCGGCGATTCGATCGCGGTGCCGCAGACCTCACCATCGCCTTGCGCCGCATGGGTGTCGCCGACACTGAACAAGGCCCCTGCCACTTCGATGGGCAGATAAAGCGTGGTGCCTGCCGCCAGATCGCGGATATCGAGGTTGCCGCCCACGCGGCGCGGCGGCACGATGGAATGCAGCCCCTTTTCCGCAGGCGCGCAGCCGATGGTGCCGGCAAAGGGTTTCAGCGGCACCCGCGCGTGTTTGCCAAACATCGCCGGGGCCATGGTGGCTGTGTCGTATTTCCAGATGTGCAGCGCAGGCTCAGTGAACTGATCGGCCAAGAGCCCGAAGCCGGGGATATTCGCCGTCCAACCAAAGCCCACCCCGCCTTGGGCTTGCGGGGCGAAGCTGTCGATGGTGATCTTCAGCGCGTCGCCCGGTTCGGCCCCCTCGACAAAGATCGGCCCCGACACCGGGTTGATCCTGCCGAAGTCGAGGGCCGTGACATCGGCGAGCGTCGACGACGGGCCTAACTGGCCCGCCGAACTGTCATGGCAGTGAAACAGGATCGTCGCCCCCGGTTCCACCCTTTCGGCCGGGGCAATGGAATTATCCCAGCCGAAATGAGCTTGCGCGCCGTGGATCGTGTAGTTGCAGTCCTTGCACATGGGATGCCCCGGCGCCTTACGGTTTCACAAAAATGTAGTCGTAGTTGACCAGCGTCGCCACCGGATCGACATAGAGCGCATCCACCCCGCCCATGCGTGCCGATCTGATGGTGTAGCGGGTTTCGTTGAACACCGGCACCCAGGGCGCGTCGGCCATGACCTGCGCATAGACCGTCGCCCAGGCCTTGTTCCGCTCTTCGGTCTGGGCCGGATCGGTCATTGCGTCGGCCAGCTGGGCCTTGGCATCAAGATCGGCGTTACAGTAATGCGCCCAGTTCCAGCCCCCCGGTTCGGCGGCGGCACAGCCAAGGATCGGGCCGTAGAAATCCGACGGATCGGGGAAGTCCGCGCTCCAGGCCATGCCGCCCGACCAGATCATCGGCGCGGTGCCCTGGCCGCCCGCCTCGATCACGTTGGCCTGTGCCAGCGACTGGATCGAGGCCTTGACGCCGATTTCGGCCAGATCCTGCTGAATCGCCTGAGCGATGCGCGGGTTGGGGTCGGTGTTCATCACGTAAAGATCGGTATCAAACCCGTCGGCAAAACCAGCCTTGGCCAGCATCTCCTTGGCGGCCGCCGGGTCATAGGCATAGCCTTTGAAATCCTTGTCATAGCCCGGCATCAGCGGCGGCAACGGCTGATTGGCAGGCACCGCACGACCATTGATGATCTGCACGATCCGGTCCTTGTTGATCGCCATGTTGATCGCCTGCCGCACCTCGACCTTATCGAAGGGGGCTGCCTTGACGTTCATGGTGATGTAGCCGGTCTGCAAGCCGCCGCCAGAAACCGCCTGCGCCTTTTGCGCCGGATCGGCCATGACCTCGTTGAACTTCGCCGGCGGGATACCGTCGCCAGCAATGTCGACCTCGCCGTTTTGCAGGCGCAGCAGCGCCACCACCGGCTCCTGGCCCACTTCGAAGGTGATCTGGTCCAGATAGGGCTCGCCCGCGCGCCAGTAATCGGCATTCTTGGCAAAGATCAGGTGCTGGCCAAGCGTCCAGTCCGACAGCTTGAAGGCTCCGGTGCCCACGGGTTTCTTGCCGAAATCCTCGCCCTCGGCCTCGACCACCTCTTTGGGAACGACGTAGGAGAAGTTAAGCGCCATGACCTGCAAAAACGTGGCATCGGCGCGGCTGAGGTCGATACGGACGGTCAGCGGGTCGACGACCGTCACCCCTTCAAGTGCAGTGGCCGAGCCGTCGGCCATCTTGTCATAGCCCTTGATCGAGCCGAAGAAGCCGGCACCGGGGGATTTCGTCGCCGGGTTCGTCACCCGGTCGAGCGAGTATTTCACATCATCGGCCGTCATCTCGCGGCCATTGTGGAATTTGACCCCGGCACGTAGGTGGAAGGTAAAGCTCATCCCGTCCGGGGAAATGTCATAGCTTTCAGCCAGACCGGGGCGCAGCTCGGTGGTGCCGGGGACGTAATCCATCAGCCCGTTGAACAACGATTTGATCATCGACCAGTTCTGCCAGTCATAGCCGATGGCCGGATCCAGCGTGGCCACGTCATCCTTGTAGGTGACGGTGATCGCCCCGCCCGGCTTGGCGTTCGGGTCGGGCGTATAGTCCTGCGCGAGGACGGGCATGGCAAAGGCGAGCGTGATGGCAGTCGTGGCAAGCAGGCGTTTCATCTTTTCTCTCCCGTTGGTTTTTTCAGTTATTTCAGTCGGATGCGCGGGTCGATCATCGGCGTGATCAGATCGGCCAAAAGGTTGCCCAGAACGATGGCGATGGCGGATACCAGCGTGACCCCCATGATGATCGGGATATCGACGCGCTGGATCGCCTGCCAGGCCAGCTGACCGATGCCGGGCCAGCCATAGACACTTTCCACCACCACCACGCCGCCCATGAACACGCCGATGTCGATACCGATCATGGCGATGATCGGCAGGATGGCGTTCGGCAGCGCGTGGCGCAGCACGACGCGGGCGCGGCTGAGGCCCTTGGCGCGCGCGGTGCGGATGTAATCGGCGCGCATCACCTCGATCATCGACGAGCGCATCATCCGCGCATACCAGCCTGACCCGAGCAGCCCGAGGGTCATGGCGGGCAGCACCACATGGGCGAATGTGCCGTAGCCGCCGATGGGAAACCAACCCAGCTTGACCGCAAAGACGTAAAGCATCAGCAGCCCGACGACGAATTGCGGGGCCGATACGGCCACGAAAGAGCCGATCATCAAAGCCTGATCCGAGGCCTTGCCGCGCCGCAGCGCTGCCACCACCCCCATTGTCAGGCCAATCGCCAATTCACACATTATCCCCGCAGCCATCAGGATCAATGTCGCAGGCAACCGCGCGGTGATCAGTTCGGACACCTGCGACTTTTGCAGATAGGAGCGCCCCAGATCTCCCTGTACCAGCCCGCTCAGATAGCGGCCGTATTGGATCAGGAATGGCCGGTCGAGGCCAAGCTGGGCGCGAATATTCTCAACCGTTTCCGCCGTGGCCGACCTCCCGGCGATCTGGCGCACCGGATCGGCGGGCAGCACGAACAACAGGAAGAAGGTGATGAAGCTGACCCCCAAGAGGATCAGAGCCGATTGCACCAGCCGCTGGATCAGATAGCCGCCCATCAGCCGCGCCCCCTTTGGGTGGGGTCCAAGACATCGCGCAAGGCGTCCCCCAGCAGATTGAAAGCCAGGGCCAGGATCAGGATTGCAGCACCGGGAAAGAACACCAGCCAGGGGGCGGATTGGAAATAGGTCTGGTTTTCAAAGATGATGTTGCCCCAGGACGCGGTGGGGGGCTGCACACCAACGCCCAGAAAGCTCAGCGTTGCCTCCAGCAGCACGGTTGTGGATATCCCCAAAGTCCCCCAGACGATCAACGTCGGCACCAGATGCGGCAAGAGATGGTTCCAAAGGATGCGCCAAGTGCCTGCCCCCAAGGTCTTTTCTGCGGCGATGAACTCGGATTCGGCCAGCGCCGTGGTTTCGGTATAGATCACCCGCGCCGTCTGCACCCAGTTCACCAGCGCGATGACCAGAGCCACGATCCAAAGAGAAGGATGCAGAATCGCCGCCAGACACATGGCCAGCAACAGCGCCGGAAAGGCCATCATCAGATCGGTGAAGCGCATGAGGATCGCCCCCACCCAACCGCGAAAATACCCCGCCGTCAGCCCGACGGCGGTGCCGATCAGCAGCGCCAACCCGTTGGCGACCACACCGATGATCAGCGAGGTGCGCGCACCGTAGAGGATGCGGCTCAGCAGATCGCGGCCCAGAAGATCGGTGCCCAGATGATAGGCCCCGCCCGGCGGCAAGGGCGCGCCTTCGATGGTGAGGCCATCGAAAAATTGTTCGGCCGGATCGAAGGGGGCAATCCAAGGCGCCAGCGCCGCACCGAATACCGTCAGCGCAATGATCAAAAGCCCCAGCATTGCGGTAGGACGCTGCATCAGGCGCGTCCAGGCTGTGCGCTGTGGAACGGTGGCATCAGGCGCGGTCAAGGCGGTCATCACGATCCCCTTCCTGCGCCAGCCGCGCGACGACGCGCCGTGCCGCCTGTTCGATGGTTTCCCGCGCCACCATCGCGCGGCTGCGCAACTCGGCGTAGGCTTCGGCCTCGGTCTTGCCGTGGACGGCGAGCAAAATCACCGCGCGAACCACGGTCTGCCGGTCAGCAAGGCGCAGCCGCAAATCGGTGATTTCGGCCGACAGGCTGGCACGGGCTTCAAACGCTGCCCGTGCGATCAGCAAAGCGGAATAGGCGCCACCATCACCGACGGGCTTCAACAGCTGCGCGTGGGCGCCCTGGCTGAGTGCCCATTCGATCCTTCCAGGGGCTTCCGAGCCGATGAGGGCCACCATCGGCATCGGGGCTTCGCCGGGTTTCCAGGGGAATTGCCCGTCATATCCCATGTCGGCGTCGAAAAAAACGTAATCGACGCCCAGGATTTCCGGCCCCGCCTCGGGCCATTGATCCGCAACCTGCAATCCAATGGCCTGCAACTGTCGCACCAAGGCCTGCACCGTCGGGTGCGGGCGATGCACGATCAGCGCCCGCGCCTGCCCCAGATCAGGGATCGCCAGCCCCCGCCTCATGACACCACCGCCAGACGTGGGGCCGACGCCAGATGCCGCCCTGCCCCACGGGTCAGGTAAGGATCGCCCGCCACATCCGCCCAGGATTCAAGCGTGCGAAATGCACCGTCCTCCACCCGCGCAATCAGCACTGGCAAAACCGTGTGATGGGTCTGCGGGTCAATCAGGCTTTTGTCCCCCGACGGCGCCGCCAGCAGGTCTGAGAGGCTCAGCATCTCTGCACCCGGTCGATGGCTCAAAAGCCGGGCCAATTCCTTCACGGCCGCATGGCACGCCGCCTCATGTGAAGATCCAAAGGTGGAACGCCCCAGCGGCCAGCCAGTTGCGCCACGAAACCAGGGCCCTGCCGCGATTAATCCTTCGGCGGCCGCACCGATGGCCGGCAGTTCGCATTCGGTGATGTTGCACGACAAAACCGGGCAGCGGCCGGGGGCAAAGCGCCGATCCCGGTGGCCCAAATCGGCTAAAGCGCGAATGAATTCGTAAGATGAGGGGCCGATCAGCGAATTCAGCACGAAGTCGGGTGCGGTCGCCTCAATCTCGGCGACCATCCGGCTCACCTCGGTTGACCCGATTGGCAAGTACCGCTCGCCCAGAACCTCGCCTCCGGCCTCA
>JANMDM010000395.1:0-5534 GCA_031376305.1 Pseudomonadota bacterium
TTCGCGGCGCAGGTCGAGGAAGCGGTAGGTCAGGCGGGTTTCTTCGGGATAGTCCTGATCGCCGAACACCGGCAAGGGCAGGTCTTCGGCGGGGCCGAGGACTTCGACGGCAGTCACATAAACCTCGATCTCGCCCGTGGGTAGTTTGGCGTTGACCAGCGATGCGTCGCGCGCCTTGACGTGGCCGTCGATGCGGATCACCGTTTCGGCCTTCAGCCGCTCAATGGCGGCAAGGACGGGGCTGTCGCTGTCAGCCAATAACTGGGTCATGCCGTAGTGATCGCGCAGATCGACGAACAGGATCCCGCCATGGTCACGCACCCGGTGTACCCAGCCCGACAGGCGCACGGTATCGCCCGCGTTGGATTTGTTCAGCGCGGCACAGGTGTGGCTGCGATAGGCGTGCATGTCAGTCCCCTTGGTCTTGGGCGGAAAATTCATCGCGCCGATACAACGCCTGAGCGGGCCGAAGTCAAGGGCGGCAGGCCAACGCCGGGTGACTGCCGCAGGGAATCCCCGGTAATTCGGTGAAATGCCTTGCCTAAACTGCGGTGAATGGCGCAAATCGTCCGGGTCGGGTACGCCAGCGGGCTGCGAAGCGGTGGCGCCCCTGTCAAAACCCAATTGGACCGCCGCGATGCGGCTTCTTTTTTCGAGCAATGCGTAATGAGACGAGTGTTTGGTTCAGTGAGCGGCGCGGGCAGTCCGGCGTCCTTTTGGGTTGCGGTGGGTCCGATCCTGGTATCGTTGGCCTTTATCCTTTTCGCTTATGGCTTTTATCACGCCCGATCCTCTGCAGATTTCATGGCGCTGTGGCTGGCCGGTGAATCATTGGCGAAAGGCGCACCCAATCTTGTCTACCGGATCGACCCGGCCTATTTTACCATGCTGCCCCCGGCGGAATGGCTCGAAGGGTTGCACAACCGCGGCTACGATGGCCACGTTTACCCCTACATTTACCCGCCTTTATGGGCCTGGTTGGTCGCCAAGGCGACCGGGGTCATGCACTATGAAACGCTTAGGACGGTGGCGGGCGCGCTTAACCCGGTGCTGATGGTGGCAACCGTGGCCCTGGCCTGGCGCCTGGTTGCGCCGGCGATGTCGCTGACGCTCTATCTGGCCATCGGGTTGACATGCATGGCGCTGACGTCGATCGGCGTTTACGCGCTGTTTCAGGATCAGCCGCAAATTCTGGTGGCGTTTCTAACACTGCTCGCGATTGAGCGGGCCGAGCATGGCAAGCCTTATCTGGCGGGGGGAGCGCTGGCGCTGGCCGCCGCGATCAAGCTTTATCCCGCCCTCTATGCCATTTTGTGGCTAGCATCCGGCAAGCGGCAGGCAGCCTCCAGCTTTGTGGTGACAGGCGTCGTGCTTGGCGGTTTGTCGGTGGCAGCAACAGGATGGCCCCTGCATGCCCAGTTTCTGCATGTGCTCGGCACCGTCGCCGACACCGCCGTCATAACCAGATTGTCCTATGCCTGGGAAAGTCTGGCGGCCCAAACGTTCTACTGGAACCAGACCCACCTCATCGAATCCTTGCCGGTGGATCCGGCCGATCCGGGACGGGCCTATTGGGTGGTTCTGGCCAAGCCCCTGGCCCTGTCGATGCTGTTCAAAGGATTGCTTGTCGCCGCTTTGGCCGGGCTTGCGCGCCTGTTCCACAAAGCCAGATGCCGCGACGAACGCGCGGCGCTTTGGCCCTTTGCCTTTGCGCTTTTGACCCTTCTGAGCCCGATCGGCTGGAGCTATTACTACCTTTCTGCGGTGGCCTTCGTGCCGATTTTGGTGTCGCGCTTGGGCGTGGCCTGCGGCTCCGCGCTGATTGTGGCCCTGATTTTAGCGACATCCCCCTTTCTGACGCCGCAGCACACAACCTCAGCCGAGGATGCCGTGCATTATATCCGGCTGTACCAGGGTCTGGGAACGCTGACGATGTCCGCCTATTGCGTGGTGCTGTTTGTGATCCGGCGTCGTAGCGATCAGCCGGTCTGGATCGGGGGGCGGCGTAAACGTCAGGCAGGTGCTGCTGGCCATTGCTTGCCACATGACGGTTTTGACGGTTAGAGTCGCCCGACCTTCGCAGGCGCAGCCGCCACTGGTTCAAAGAACAAAGACAAGATTGAGGGAATGACCGCGCCGCAGTCTTCAACATCCACCGTAAATCGCAATGACGGATCAACGGAAACGGTGGCCCCCGCGCCGGGTTTTGCCCTGTCGTTGGTGTTGCTCGGGCTATGGTCACTTTATCATATCGTCCGGCAATGGGGGCACTGGCCAGACGATCTTGCCGCTCTCTATATTGCGGGCAAGCTCTGGGCGACCGGGCAAACAACGCTGATCTATGCAGCACCTGACGGGTTTTTCGGCGGCGCGCCGCTGGCTTGGGACAATATTCTGAACGATATCGGCGCAGGCCAACAGACGGCGTTCGCCTATATCTATCCGCCACTTTGGGCCGCAATCGCCGCACCATTGACCCGTCTGGTGTCCGCCCAAGCCTTCTTCAACGCCGCCATCGTGGCGCAGGTCTTGATGCTGGCGGCCAGCATCCACCTTACCGGGCGGATTGCCGTAACACGGGCCCCTGTCTGGCTTTGGGCGCTGGTCTGCATTTGCTTGCTGGAACTGACGATGCCGCTGCGATCCGCCCTGCCCCTCAATCAGCCGTCGATCACTGTTGGTTTTCTGATAGTGTTGGCGTTTCACCATCTGGCACGCGGATCATCGGGGCGGGCCGGGTTTTTTCTGGCTATGGCGGCGGCCATCAAGCTGACGCCGCTGGTCTTTGTGGTGCTGTTTGTGGCGGAACGGAACTGGCGGGCGGTGGGTTGGTTTGCGATCTGCGGCGCAGGATTTGCCGCAGCCAGCCTGTTGTTATGCGGAACCGGCATGCACTATGCGTTTCTTGCAGCCCTTGATCTGGCCTCACAAAACACCCTGCTGTCGGCAATGAACGTGTCGGCGCGCGCTCTTTCAGAGGCGCTTCTGTCCCTTGCCGCCGGGGTTGATCTGGACCTGTCGCCGGAAAACACCGTGTTCCGCGCTCCGGGGATCTTGCATGCTCTGACCGGTTTGGTGAACATCGCGGCGTTTGCTGGCCTGTCGCTTTGGATACATTGGCGCTGGCGCTTGGGGTCGGTTGCGCAGCGGCGGTTGGTGGGCTTGCTCGGGCTCTCGGTCGGGCTGTTCTTGTTTGGTCCAATCGGCTGGCAGCACTATTTCGTCTTGCCGATCATGCTGTTACCGGGACTTGCGTCAATCTTTCCCCTGCCAAAAGCCATTGCGATCATCCTGCCCGCCACCCTTGTCGAGAGCGTTTTTCTGATGGCAGTCGCGCAGGACGGATCCTGGCCAAAACTGGCCTATGTCGGAATTGTCGTCATCGGTTGGCTTGGGACACTTTTGCTGATCCGGCCCGAATATTCAAAATCGAACACAAAACCCCGATTCTGAAATAATCTATTCAGAGCTTGCCGTGTCGTAAGTTTCGTTGTTTTATGTCGCTACGACGGCCGGAACTGGCCCAAAAAGCTAACCAACAGGAAGCACCACGGTTCGGAGGGGATAAATATCATGTCGGATAACTATACCGATAAAGAACACCATGAGGACATGAAGGTCCTGCATGGTATGGGCTATGCCCAGGAACTGTCGCGAAGCATGTCAAAGTTTTCGAACTTTGCCATTTCCTTCTCGATCATCTGCATCCTGTCGGGAGGCATCAACTCTTTCGCGCAGGCCATCTCGTCGGTGGGCGGCGCAGGCGCGGGCATCGGCTGGATCGTCGGTTGCGTGCTTTCGGGCATGTTTGCCCTTGCCATGGCGCAGATCGCGTCGGCTTTCCCGACTGCGGGCGGGCTTTATCACTGGGCCTCGATCCTTGGAAACCGGTTCTGGGGCTGGCTGACCGCCTGGCTGAACCTTCTGGGCCTGATCACGGTTCTGGGCGCAATCAACATCGGTACAGCATATTTCTTCCAGGGTACTTTTGGCGCGGTGTTCGGCACAACCGGAGCTGACGGCGCAGTCACCCCCTGGCCAAGCTCGGACATCGAGATTGTGATCTTCGTGGCGATCATCACGGTGATTCAGGCGACTTTCAACCATATCGGCATCAAGGCCACCACCTTCCTCACCGATGTCTCTGGCTATATTATCTTTGCCACCACTGCCGTTCTGGTGTTGGCCTGCCTGTGGTATGCCCCGGCAATCGACATTTCGCGGCTCTGGACCTTCACCAACTACTCGGGCGAGGTTGGCGGCAACGTCTTCCCGCAATCGGGCAACATGGGCTATCTGTTCCTGCTGTGCCTGCTGCTGCCGGTCTATACGATCACCGGTTATGACGCCTCGGCCCATACGTCCGAGGAAACCAAGAACGCTGCCCTGTCCGTGCCGCAAGGCATCGTCACCGCGGTGATCTGGTCGTCGCTGGTTGGCTGGGTGATGGTTTGTGCCATCACTCTTGCCATTCCGGATATGGCAACTGCCGCCAGCCAGGGCTTCGGCATGTTCTTCGCCACGATGGACGCGATCCTGCCTGCGGGCCTGAAAACCGTGCTCTACCTGGGTATCCTGATTGCCCAGCTGCTGTGCGGCCTTGCCACTGTCACCTCGGCCAGCCGGATGCTCTTTGCCTTTTCGCGCGATGACGGCATGCCCATCGGCTCCAAGGCGCTGTCGTCAGTCTCACCGAAGTACCGCACCCCGGTGAACGCCATCTGGACGGCCACCGTGCTGTCGATCCTCTATGTGGTCCTGGCGATGTCGATCAAGGTTGGCGAAACCTCGATCTATGTGATCGTGGTGAACTCGACGCTGGTCTTCCTGTTCCTCAGCTTCACAGTGCCGCTGGTGGCGGGCATGTTCGCCTACGGCACTGCCAAATGGCCAAACCCCGGCCCCTGGGCTATGTCGACAGGCGCCTACAAGCTGGTCACCGTCCTTTCGGTAGTCGGCATGGCGGTGATCCTGTTCATCGCAGTGGCCCCGCCGAACGAGCGTGTGCTTTGGGTGGTTCTGGGCTTCATCGCGCTGGCGCTTATCCTTTGGGTGACGGTCGAAAACCGCCGCTTCGAAGGCCCGCCGACCGGTGACCGCATCGCCGCCCGCAAAGCCGTCATTGCCGCAGCAGAGGCTGCGGTCGGCGAAAAGGGCTGATCCCTACCAGACGAAAATCAGGCGGCCGGGGAGACCCGGCCGTTTTTCTTTTGCGCGGGCTCATCCCCGCGCTTGCGCTCACGCGGGGATGAGGTTGGAGTATGCGGCAAAGAGCGCGCCCGCTATGACGTGGGGCAAGGCCAGGCGGAAGGTCCGAAGCAGTGGCGCGGCGATCTGCGCACGCCGCGCGGCACCTACTACGTGGTGGGCAAGAGCCAGGGCCCGTTTGGAGGAACCTTCGGCGGCTATTACGGCGGCATCTGGCTGAAGGTGAATTACCCCGGACCTGCCGACGCGAACCGCGGGCTCGACGCAGGCGCCATCACCGCCGCGCAGGCCGAGGCCATCACCACGTCCTGGAGCGCGCGGCAGGG
>JANMDM010000363.1:0-4728 GCA_031376305.1 Pseudomonadota bacterium
GGCCATCGCTCTGGCGATCCCCGCCCATTCCGACGCCGCCACCGAATCCTGCGAAGCCTTACCCGACACGATCGGCGGGGCTTTGGGGGTCAGGATCACCCGGGTGCGTTCCACCCCGTCCTCCTGACGCCGCCAAAGGATTTCGCAGGTGCCAAAGTCGCTCAGAAACGGAAAACTCCCCGAGCCTTTGCGGATGTCGCTGACCAAGCGGCTGTCGGCATGCAGGCAGCGGCTGAGAATCGGTTGCAGATGCTTGACCTTTGCCGCATCGCCGAAGCCCTGCAGATTGGCAATCACATCCCAATGTGCAAGATCATCCGCGCGGCTTATGACCCATACGCGGGTCATGTCGGTGCCAGCGTCGTCCAGCGCCGCAAGATAGGGGCGCACCCAGTCTGAACGATGATCAGAAAAGCTGCCCTTGCGGGTCAGATCGACCAGATAGACCGCGCAATCCCACCGGGCAACGGCGGCCAGTGTCAGCGGCAGCGCCGTGCCGCCAATATCGGCAAAACTGTCGCAAGGCCCGCAGGCCAGGGCCGCAAGCAACGACTGCGTGTCATCATTGTTGGCGGCGGGGGCCTTCATTCATCGGCATCCGGGTCGGGATCGGAACCGCGCCGGATCGCAATTGGTGCCGCAAGCGGATCAATGCCGTGCTTTTTCAACAGCTGGCCGATCAGGCTGCGCGGGCGCGGGACGCCATCAAACTTGTCAACAATCCGCGCCCGCATGCGGCGGCCGTAGAAGTGAATGGAACAGGTTTCATCAGTGATGAACGGCGCCGTGTCCAATCCGGGGCGCAGCATCAGCGCGCGGTCCTCATAGGCAAACGGGTAAAGCGCTGCGCGAGGCAGGGCGTGCCGAATTTCACCGGTTTCTTTCACAAAATGCGTCAGCGCATGCGGCCCCCAGACCCCCCAGGGCTGATCGCCGACATGCACGGGCGTGCCAGCATCGCGCGCCGCGATCAACTCATCGCGGTATTTGTCCTTGTACCAGACCGGGATCGCATATTCATCGGCGGTAAAAGCCAAAAGCGCCTCCAATGCCGCGCTGCCTTGTGGCAACCCCAAGACCCCGCCATTGATCCCGGTAGGGGATTCCCAGGCAAAGAAATGCCCGGTGGTTGTCTCGAACCGCTTCACGCAATAGGCATCAGTGTCGGCCCAGATGGTGCGGTCGCATTTTTTCAGCAGGTGATAGCGGAACAGATCAGAATGCAGCGCCGGACTTGACGTGCGGCTATGGCGCAGAAACCTGTCCTGGCTGAGGATCTGATTGGCATCCGCCATCTCGACCCCTTCGGGGGCATTGTCGATCGGTTCATAGGAGTAAAGCTTCAGGTGATGTCCCACATCGAGGAAGGACTGCAAGCACAACTGTTCCAGAAAGCTCAGATCTCCGCCGATCCAAAGTGCCGCGATTTGATAGTCTGTGGCCATCCTCGCCCCCCTGCCCGACGCGCCTGCACTTGCGGCAGGTTGCGCCTCATCATCTAACGCGGCGGCGGCAGGCTTTGCCAACGAAAAACATCCCCCACGTCAGCCCACGCATTTTCCGAGTGATTTAGTATGTTATTGACGCCTCGCCTCAGGCACGGCTAAATGGCATCACAATCCCGACTAAAGGAATCAACAAATGCAACTCTCCCGTGCTTTCACCCTGGGCCTAATGACGCTTGCCAGCCCGACTTTCGCGGACGAGGTGAATGTCTATTCGCACCGCCAACCAGAGCTGGTCCAACCGTTGTTTGACGCCTTTACTGCCGAAACCGGCATTGATGTGAACGTGGCCTATGTCGACAAGGGCATGGTCGAGCGACTGGTCGCCGAGGGGGATCGCAGCCCGGCGGATTTGGTTCTGACCGTGGATATCGCCCGGCTTCTGCAGGTCGTTGACGCCGGGGTGACGCAAGCTGTGACCTCTGAGGTGCTTTTGGCCAATATTCCCGCAGAATATCGTGACCCTGCCAATCAGTGGTTCGGGCTAAGCACCCGGGCGCGGATCATCTATGCCAGCCAGGATCGCATCAAGGATGGTGAGGTGACCACCTACGAAGACCTTGCCGACCCGAAATGGCAGGGCCGCATCTGCACCCGCCCCGGCACGCATGATTACAATCTTGGCTTGATGGCGGCAATGATCGCCCATCATGATGCGGCATTCGCCAAAACCTGGGCCGAAGGTGTGAAAGCCAATCTGGCCCACAAACCGGAAGGCAATGATACCAGCCAGGTGAAATCGATCTGGGCGGGGGAATGCGATATTTCCCTTGGGAATACTTATTACATGGGGCAAATGCTTGCCGACGCTGAACAAAAGCAATGGGCCGAGTCCGTTCGCATCATCTACCCGACGTTTGAGAATGGCGGTACACATGTCAACGTCTCGGGCATGGCAATGACCAAGGCCGCGCCAAACAAAGCGGCAGCTTTGAAGCTGATGGAGTTTCTGGCATCGGATGCAGCACAGAAAATCTACGCCGAGACGAACCACGAATTCCCGGTAAAGCCGGGGGTGGAACAGTCGGCTCTGGTGCAAAGCTGGGGGCCATTCAGCGCCGATACGGTCAGTTTGACCGAAATCGCCAAACTTCGCGGCACAGCTCTTAAGCTGATGGAAGAGGTGGATTTCGACGGCTGAAGCCAAAGATTGTTCTTGCGGAAAAGCGGCCCCGTCCCACTTCGGGCGGGGCTATTTTTATGCCTATTCGGCCGCCATTGCCGGCAATGCGCCGTCAATCAGCGTCACCTCGGACAACCGCGCCAATGTATCAAGGTCGGCCACATAGCGTCCGCGCAGATCTGAAAGCGCCAGGGCCGAAAATGCCGCTTCCGGCCGCAGCTGCGGTTGACGGGCGTGGAAGGCGATCAAGCGATCCCGTTGCCCCGGTTGCAGGCGTACACCTTGCTCCATGCAGCGCTGCACCATGCCGACAGCACTGGGGGTGATACGCGGTTTTGCGTGCGGCTGAATCGGTTGGCGCAAATTCACCCCCGGCAAGACATGGGCCAACATCTGTGGCGCACCTGTGGGTGTTGCCACAATCACCAACTCGCGCACCTCAAGCTCTTCGGCCAGCGTTTCGCCCAGATCAGCCCAGCCGCCCTGAAACTGCGTCAGCGCCTGCGCGTATTCGGCAAAGGCGTCAATGCGGCGATCAAGCGCCAGCGCCATCCAAACCGAATGGAAAAGCACCTCATAGGGCTGAACAGCCAAAACCAACCGATCAACCGGTTGACCAAGGGCTTGCCGCATCGTTCGCGCCCTTAGTCGGGCATTGGGATGAAACCGCCCCAGCAAAATCTCTGCCGACGACCCGGCCAGATCACCCGCACTCACCACGAAGCCTTCGGTGCCGGCCCGACGATCCGTCCCAAACCGCGCAGAGAGACGCGCGGTCGCCGCCGCAACCGCCGTCTCATCTGCATTGGGCTCGGGCATGTCAGCGCCAAGGCTGTCAGCGCCAGAGCCCGCAGGGTCAAAACAAAAAAGTCCGAAACCCGCGCGCCGCAGCCCTGCTCGGTTTGCTGCGAGATAGACAACAACATCCTCAGCACCGGTCGTCTGCCCGCCGACATGAAGGTTGACTGTCGCGCCCTGCCCGTTCATCCCACATCCCCGCCGTCTGTCGTAAAAGCTCAATTCGATGCTTAAGTCAAAATTAACCATCCTTGGCATTTGTGGCAGCGATTTGGCACAATTGCGGCGCTGGACATCTTTCGCGGTGCGCGGCAGTCTGGCCGTTGAAATAGCCGGGGAATGACATGAACGCTGCTGCCAGAACCGCCCGCAAAATCATCATTGATACGGATCCGGGGCAGGATGACGCCGTGGCGATTCTGCTGGCATTGGCGTCGCCCGAACTCGAAGTTCTGGGGCTGACGGTGGTGGCCGGAAACGTGCCGCTGGCGCATACGACCCGCAACGCCCGGATCATCTGTGAGCTGGCCGGGCGACGCGACATCAGGATTTACGCGGGCTGCGATGCGCCGCTGCAGCGCAAGCTGGTCACGGCAGAACATGTTCATGGCAAGACCGGGCTTGACGGCATCACCCTGCCCGACCCGACCATGCCGCTGAGCCCTGGCCATGCCGTCGATTTCCTGATCGACACACTGCGCCGCGAAGCCTCAGGCACGGTGACGCTGTGCCCGATCGGACCGCTGACCAATATCGCCACCGCCTTTCAAAAGGCCCCCGACATCATCGCCCGCGTCGCCGAAATCGTGCTGATGGGCGGCGGCTATTTTGAAGGCGGCAACATTACCCCGGCAGCAGAATTCAACATCTACGTCGATCCAGAAGCCGCCGAGATTGTCTTTACGTCAGGGGTGCCCTTGGTGGTCATGCCCTTGGACGTGACCCATAAAGCGCTGACCTCGCGCGATTGGGTGGAAGGCATGCGGGCGATGGGCACCGACGTCGGCCGCGCTGTCGCCAGCTGGACCGATTTTTTTGAGCGGTATGACACCGCCAAATACGGCAGTCAGGGCGCCCCTCTGCACGATCCCTGCGTCATCGCCTATCTGCTTCAACCCGATCTGTTCAGTGGCCGCCATATTCATGTCGCCATTGAGATTGAGGGACGGCATACCCTTGGTATGACCGTTGCAGACTGGTGGCGGGTCACCGACACTGCCCCGAACGCGCTGTTCATGGGCGGCGTTGACCGCGACGCCTTCTTCGCGCTGCTGACCGACCGTATTGGCCGACTTTAACCGC
>JANMDM010000367.1:0-15802 GCA_031376305.1 Pseudomonadota bacterium
GATGTCGGGTGCCCTGACGGGCTCCCGACTGTCTTTGTGCTGCTGATCCACAGCCTAGATATGCGACGTTTCGCCCTTCCATCTTGGCCACGACGGTCAATACCGTGTTTTTTCGTCCTATTGCCTTATAGCCGCGCAGAAAATGTGCCTGTGAGTGTTGCTTATTTGACGAAAGATGCGAAAGCTTTGCGTCTCGGTGCATAAGACGTGTTGCAAATATCTCACCCTTCGCGCTACTCGACTGCACGAGGTAATGATAACAGCCCCAGTTTTCCTCACTAGAAATCTGTGCTGGGGCGCGGATGGAGACTTTAAAATGAAAAAATTCGCTCTTGCTGCGGCTCTGACGCTCGCTGCTACGACCGCTTTCGCTGGCGGCATGGCTGAACCAGTCATGGAAGAAGCTGTTGTGGAAACCAAAGCGGCTTCCTCGTCGGCTGGCGGCATCATTGTTCCGCTGCTGGTTCTGTTGCTGGTTGCGGCTGCTGTCAGCAACTAATCTTGCAGAACACCAAATAGGAAAAGGCGATAGCTCTGCTATCGCCTTTTTCTTTTGCCTCTGGAGCATTTCAGGAAAAAGTGGAACCGGTTTTTCCGCCAGAAATGCGACAAAACAAAAGGTTAAATTGGCTTAGCGCGCGATCCAGCCTTGCAGGTTCTGATCAACCACAGCCATCAACGCGCCGATATGGGCATCGTCATCGTTCAGGCACGGAACATAGGTAAAACTTTCACCCCCCGCATGTTCGAATGCCTCGCGGATCTCACCCTGAATTTCTTCCAGTGTTTCGATACAATCCGCTGAGAAGGCGGGTGATATGACCGCAATGCGCTTTTTGCCGGCGCGCGCCAATGCCGCGACATGTTCCACGGTATAGGGTTTCAGCCACTGCTCGGGGCCAAAGACCGACTGAAACGTGGTGTCAATCGCGCCCCTATCCCAGCCCAACCGTTCTTGCAGCAACCGCGAGGTTTTCTGGCACTGGCAATGGTAGGGATCGCCCTGCATCAGATACCGCTGCGGCATGCCGTGATAGCTGGCGACCAACACGTCGGGCCGCTGTTCCAGCGCCGCGTAAGCGCGCGCAACCGACATCGCCAGCGCATCTATGTAGAGGGGGGTATCGAAATATTCCGCCGCCGTCCGCACCGCCGGTTGGCGCTTTTCCTTGCCCAGAGCCTGAAAAAACGCATCATTCGCGGTGGCTGACGTGGCGCCCGCATAATGCGGGTAAAGTGGAAAAAACAAGATCTTCTCACAGCCTGCGGCCACCATCCGGCGCACAGTGCTTTGCGTAGACGGCTTGCCGTAGCGCATGCAAAATTCAACCATAACGCTTTCCCCATAAGCCGCCACCGCCGCCGCCCGCAACTTTTCCACCTGCGCGCGGGTGATGGTCAGCAGCGGGCTTTCGTTGCGCTCGTGGTTCCAGATCGACTTGTAGTTGCGCCCGGAACTAAAAGGCCGCTTTGACAAGATGATCAGCTGCAAAATCGGCTGCCATTTCCACGCCGGGTAGTCGACAACCCGCCGATCCGACAGAAACTCCGACAGGTAGCGCCGCATAGACCAGTAATCATAGCCATCGGGCGTGCCCAGATTGGCAAACAGAATGCCGATACGCGGCGACAGAACCTTTGGATGATCGGCGGGCAGGTCGCTTTGCGGACGGGTCTGGGTCATGTCTTGATCCTGATTGGGGCGTCGGCGTGCAGCGCGTCGGCAAGACGGGTCAGCGCCGAACCGGGCTTCAGCGGTTTTTGTTGGCTTGGATCGGGCGACCAGCCGGTCAGAAAGATCAGCTCAAACGTCGCGGCGATGCGGTTATCCGCAGCGGGGTAGTTTGCGGCATAGGTCAGCGCCGCCTCGGCAAACAAGGCGCGGGGCGCGGGGCGCCGGATCCGCGCCGTCAGCGCGTTGCCCTCGCCCATTGCCCGCAAGTCCCGCAACAGATGGAACAGGTCCCGGTAACTGGCGGTCAGGCAGACCGAATCAGCGACCGGCAACGCAAAGCCGGCCCGCATCAACAACCCGCCCAGATCGCGGATCTCGCCCATTGGCAGCACGCGGGGCGACAGGCCACCGGTCAGGCGGCTTTCCGCATCGGCCAGACTGGCGCGAAGTTCGTGCAAGGTCCGCCCCCCCGGAAAGGCCGCCAAAAACAGCCCGTCCGCCTTCAACGCCCGAAAGCACTGAATCAACTGCCCGACCGGATCATTCGCCCAATGCAGCGCCATGCCGTGGACGACCAGATCATGCGCGCCGGGGGTCAGATCCAGCGTCTCGGCATCCGCAACCACCACGGCCTCGGGCAAGATATGCGCCCAAATTTCCGGGAAAGCCGTCACGACCGCCGGTTTTGTAAACCTTCTGTTAACCAAGGTCAGTCTTTCCTTGATCTCAGCGGCAGCCTCCTCGTGCAAAAAAGCCGCCGGGTTACCGCGCCGGGCGCGGGCACGGTTGCGGGTCAACGCGGCGCGGTCAGTCAAAGATGAGGGTTGCGACATGATGAGCGGAACTTAAGACGCGGCCATGGGATTGCAAAGCGCCCTTCGCATGATTTTTCCACCTGCCTGCATCAGTTGCGGTCGGCCGGTGGCCAGCGACTTTGGCCTTTGCGCCGATTGCTGGCAGCAGACGCCGTTTATCGTCGGCCTGGTGTGCGACAAATGCGGCACCCCCCTTCCGGGTGAGGATGAAGGCCGGGCGGAATTCTGCGACGACTGCATGTTAATCGCCCGGCCCTGGGATCGCGGCCGCGCGGCGTTCTTGTACAAGGACAAGGGCCGCGACATGGTCCTGTCCCTGAAACACGCCGACCGGCTGGATTTGATCCGACCTGCGGCAGAATGGCTGCTTCGCGCTGCAAAACCGATCCTGACGCCGGATATGATTGTGGCGCCGATCCCTTTGCACTGGTCGCGGCTTTTCAAGCGGCGTTACAATCAATCCGCACTTTTGGCGCGGGCAATGGCGCGCTTGGCGGGTCTTGACCATTGCCCGGATTTGTTGATCCGCCATCGCAGCACCGGCTCACAAGAAGGTCGCAGCCGTGATGAACGCTTCGCAAATCTTGCCTTGGCCCTTCGTGCCCATCCGCACCGGCGCGCAAGAGTTTCCGGGCGCTCGGTGCTGCTGATTGATGATGTGATGACCTCGGGCGCCACATTTGCAGCGGCGGCGGATGCCTGCCTTGCGGCGGGCGCATCACAGGTATCGGTTCTATCACTGGCGCGCGTTGCGAAGGATGCCTAAATCCTTATAGTCGCCGTGACTTTGGGAAGGAAACCGATGAGCCGCGTTGAAATTTATACCACACCGACATGTCAGTATTGCCGCATGGCGAAGGCGCTTCTGGCGAAAAAAGGGGTGCATTACGAAGAAACCGACGTGTCGGGTGAACCAGAGCTGCGCCAAAGGATGGTTGCGCGGGCCGGTGGCCGCCATACGGTTCCGCAAATTTTCATCAATGGCCAGCATGTCGGCGGCTCGGATGAAGTCCATGCTTTGGACCGCGCAGGAAAACTTGACGCGATGTTGGCGGCCTAGGCGATGAAAGCCGGGCTGATCCAGCTTTCGGTCACCGACGATCCGGCCCGCAATCTGCCCGTGACGCTGGATCTGGTCCGGCAGGCTGCCGCCGCTGGCGCGAGTTTCGTTTTGACACCTGAGGTGACGAATTGCCTGTCTTCGGACCGCGCCCACCGACAGGCAGTGTTGCAAAACGAATCCGACGATCAGACTTTGATGGCGCTGCGGGCTGAAGCTGAGCGGTTGGACATCTGGCTGCTGATCGGCTCGCTCGGGCTAAAGACCGACGATCTGGATGGGCGTTTTGCCAACCGGTCCTTCCTGATTGCCCCCAGCGGGGAAATCACAGCCCGCTACGACAAGATCCACATGTTTGACGTGAACGTCTCAGCGACCGTGCAATACCGCGAATCAGCGGGCTACCGCCCCGGCACACAGGCTGTCCTGGCCGAAACACCCTTTGCCCAGATCGGCATGACCGTCTGTTATGATCTGCGCTTCCCGCAGCTTTACCGCCGCCTGGCCAAGGCCGGCGCACAGATCCTGACCGTGCCGTCCGCATTCAATGACACGACCGGCGCGGCGCACTGGGAAAGCCTGCTGCGCGCCCGCGCCATCGAAAATGGCGCATTCGTTCTGGCCCCGGCGCAATGCGGCACTCATGCCGCGCATTTGGGCCAGCCGCGCCGAACGCACGGGCATTCGCTGGCCGTCGCCCCTTGGGGTGAGATTCTGGCCGATGGTGGTACCGAAATTGGCGTAACCTTGGTCGATCTTGACATAAGCTTGGTGGCCAAAGCCCGTGACCGCGTGCCGTCGCTGACCCATGATCGCGATTTTGGGGGGCCACCGTGAGCGATCCGACCGAAGCTTTGGCCGTCGCGCTGTTTTCAGAGATTTTCACCGCCGACCAGTTGGCGCGCAACCGGTTATCGCGGGCGCTTCCCAAAGGCATGGAGCTGAGCCATTTCTCAGTTCTCAACCACCTTGCGCACCTGGCCGATGAACGCAGCCCCGCACAATTGGCAGATGCCTTCCATGTGACGCGCGGGGCGATGACCAACACGCTGTCGAAACTGGAATGGGCCGGTCATGTGCACATCCGCCCCGACTGGGACGATGCGCGGCGCAAATTTGTCTCAATCAGCCCCTCGGGTCGTTCGGCGCGCGATGCGGCTTTGGCGGCGATCACCCCCTTGATCGGAGATGTGGTCAAGTCGATCGGCGCCGCTAAGGTTCGCGCCGTTCTGCCGATCCTGCGCGACCTGCGGCTCAGGCTTAGCGAGAGCGATTAGCGCCGAATGCTGGTGCTGACATAATTCACGGCAAGATCCCGGTCAGAAATCGACCACTGCCAACTGATCGGGTTAAAAACAAAACCCTTGCGGTCAACGGGATCAAGCCCCGCCGCGCGGATAAACGCGAACAACTCATCCGGGGTGATGAATTTCGCCCAGTCATGCGTGCCTTTGGGTAGCCAGCGCATCACCCATTCCGCGCCGATAATTGCTGCCATAAAGCTTTTCGCATTGCGGTTCAGGGTCGAACAAACCATCAACCCACCGGGTTTCAGAAGGCTGCGGCAAGTGGTCACGAACCCTTGCGGATCGGCCACATGCTCGATCACCTCCATGTTCAGGATGATATCAAACGCCTCGCCCGCTTCGGCCAGCGCCTCGGCCGTGGTATGGCGGTAGTCAATCGCCAGACCTTGCGTTTCGGCATGAAGCCGGGCCACGGGGATATTGCGCGCCGCCGCGTCGGCCCCAACGACTGTCGCCCCCAGCCGCGCCATCGGCTCTGACAAAAGCCCGCCGCCGCAACCGATATCCAATAGTCGCAGCCCGGCAAAGGGCGCAGGCTTGGTCAGGTCACGTCCGAATTCGGCCGCTATCTGGCGGGTGATATAATCAAGCCGGACCGGATTCATCAGATGCAGCGGTTTGAACTTGCCCGCCGGATCCCACCATTCGGCAGCCATCGCCTCGAACTTCGCCACTTCGGCAGGATCAATGGTGTTCAGCGTGGGCATCGTTCTCTCCGGGTGGCGGTGGTTCTCAAAGGCTTATATAGTGCTTTCATGGACCGGATCGCAGGGCAAAAGCGCGCAGTCGCCACACTTTATCCGCAGATCGAGCCCTTCGATCAGCAGATGATGGATGTCGGTGACGGCCACAGTATCTATGTCGAGCAATGTGGACACCCCGAAGGTCTGCCGGTTGTGGTTCTTCATGGTGGCCCAGGGGGCGGCTGCTCGCCCGCGATGCGGCGTTATTTCGACCCCGCCGTCTACCGGATCGTGCTGTTAGACCAGCGCGGCTGCGGCAAGTCACGGCCACATGCCGGGGTCGAGGCGAACACCACCTGGCATCTGGTGGCGGATATCGAGCGGATCCGCGAAGCCTTGGGGATCAGCAGATGGATCGTCTTTGGCGGCAGCTGGGGTGCCACTCTCGCCTTGCTTTATGCGCAGACCCATCCGTCCCGTGTGGCCCATTTGGTTCTGCGCGGGGTGTTCTTGATGACCCAGGCGGAGCTGAACTGGTTTTACGGCGGAGGGGCGGCGGCGTTTTGGCCGGACCTCTGGCGAAACTTTTCCATCCTGATCCCCGAGGCGGAGCGTGGTGATTTGATCGCGGCCTATCACCGGCGGCTGTTTTCGGGTGACTTCATGATGGAAACCCGCTTTGCCCGTGCCTGGGCATCATGGGAAAATGCCTTGGCCAGCATCGAACATGACGGCCAGTTGGGCGACGCCCCCGCCGATTATGCCCGGGCTTTCGCGCGGTTGGAGAACCACTACTTCCGCAACAAGGGCTTTCTTGATGCCGATGACCAGATCCTGCGCGACCGGCACCTGATCGAGCATATCCCGGCCAGCATCGTTCAGGGGCGCTACGACATGATCTGCCCGCCGATCTCGGCCTGGAAACTGGCCGATGGCTGGAAAAGGGCCGATCTGCGGATGATTGCGGTGGCCGGACATGCCCTTTCTGACGCCGGGATCAGCGCCGAATTGGTGCGGGTCATGGATGAGTTGAGGGGGTGAAACAGAGGGTGTTTCACAGTGAAAATTTTCGTAAAATATTGATTATTATATGAAAAATATTTTATGTTAACTGAATTTCAACAATTTCACGCCGGACGCAGGACGCGTTGACTCACGGCCTTGACGCCAAGGGGTGCTTGACGACGCCCCGGCGCTGCCACAAGGTTGGCACCGACCGCGCAAGACCGACTTGACGCAGAGTGAGGCCATGCAAAGCTATAAAAACTCCGATACTGTGCCGCTGATCATGGTCGGCACCCCACCACCGAAGGACATGCGCATCCCGATGATCGATTGGGACCGCGCGCCCTGGAACCGTTGGGCCTTTCAACATATCCGCGAACTGCTGCCCACCGCCCCGATCCGGCGCAGCGGTCATCCCTCGGCCCTGCCCGCCGCCAGCGGCACATTGAACGATTTCACCTATCCGGGCGTCGACGGCAAGCCCACCAGCTTTGCGCAAATGCTGGACGATACCTACACCGACGCCATGTTTGTCTGGAAGAATGGCAAGGTTCTGCACGAAAGTTATCACAACGGCATGGACGAACGCAGCCTGCACCTGTTGCAATCGGTCTCAAAATCCCTGACCGCCGCCGCCGCTGGAAGCCTGATTGCCGAAGGCCGGATCGACCCGGCGGCACCGGTCACCGACTACCTTCCTGAACTGGCGCAAACCGCCTGGAAAGGTGCCACGCTGCAACAGGTTCTGGATATGACCTCGGGCACGCGGTTTGGTGAAGATTACGAGGTGCGCGACAGCGATGTTGGCAAGATGGACTATGCCGCAGGCTGGAAACCCGCGCCCGAGGGCGAAGATGTATCCGGCTGGCCCATCTGCATCTGGGACCAGATTCTTGGGCTGACTGTGGCCGAAGCCGAACATGGCGCGCGCTTCCACTACCGGTCGATCGAAACTGATGTTCTGGCGCATGTGATGGAGCGGATCACCGGCCAACGCCTGCCACAGATCCTGTCAGAACGGCTGTGGCAACCACTTGGCTGCGCCGAAGATGCCAATATTACCGTTGATTCGTCGGGTTACGGCCTGTCCTGTGGCGGGATCAGCGCATCGTTGCGCGATATGGCGCGATTCGGGTTGGCAATGCTGAACGACAGTATGGTTGCGGGGCGTCAGGTAATCCCGGCGGCCTGGATTCAGGATATTCGTCACGGCAACCATGGGCTTTATGACGCGGAAAACTACAAGGATTGGCCGAATGGTGCCTACCGCAACCAGTTCTGGGTCGAAGACAGCAGACTTGGGCGGCATTATTGCTTTGGCGTCTTCGGCCAGATGGTCATGGTCGCCCCCGACACCGGCATGGTCGCGGTCAAGCTGTCGACCTGGCCCGATTTCGTCAGCCCGCATTATTACAACCTGACGATGGCGGGCTTGCGCGCGGTCGAGAAAGCGTCGTTCGGCTAGGTCATTCGGTTCGGGTTAGGTGGCCCAGCCGGTGCGGAAGGTTTATGTGGTGATAGCGAGGTATGGCATGGACTGGCGGCTTTTCCTGATTTTTCTGGCCGCCACCGGGGCGGCAGCGACAACGGGCGCGCTGTTCAGCCCTGGCGCCTGGTACCAGGGCCTGGCAAAGCCGAGCTGGACGCCGCCGGGCTGGGTCTTTCCGGTGGCGTGGACCGCGCTTTACATCCTGATGGCGCTTGCTGCGGCACGTGTCGCGCCGTTGCCGGCGGCTGGATACGCCTTGGCCTTCTGGGCCTTGCAGATCACGCTAAACACGCTTTGGACGCCGGTTTTCTTCGGTGCCTACCGGATTGGCATGGGGATGGTGATCATCGCCCTTCTGTGGGTGACGGTGGCCGCCATGCTTGTAGTCTTTTGGCGGCTCGACCGAATCGCCGCAGTGATGATCGTGCCCTATCTGGGTTGGCTGAGCATCGCAGCATCCCTCAACTTCTGGATCTGGCGGAACAACCCGTCATAGGTTTCCGGGTCGGTATCCGCAGCACGATGCAAGGCTTGCATCCCCGCCGCCTTTCGCCTATATCCCCCTCAACAGAGGCGCTGCGGGGTCCAAACTCGCAGTCCACCGGTAAGAACCGACGGGCCCTGTGGCCCGTTTTTTGTTTTTGGATACCAGACCCATACCATGACCGAACTGATCGCCAAATCTGCCATCGACCAGCGCATGGCCGAAATCATCACCCCCGCCATCGAAGGGCTGGGGTTTGAACTGGTGCGCGTTCGGCTGATGGGCGGCCTACACAAGACCCTGCAGATCATGGCTGACCGGCCCGACGGCGGGATTGACGTGGAAGACTGCGGCAAGATTTCCACCGCCGTATCGGCGGTGCTGGATGTCGAAGACCCGATCACCGACCCCTATACGCTGGAAGTCTCAAGCCCCGGTATCGACCGGCCTTTGACCCGTCTGAAGGATTTCGAGGTCTGGGCCGATTACGAGGCGCGGATCGAGACCAGCGAGATGATCGAGGGGCGCAAGCGCTTTAAGGGCTTCTTGCGCGGCACCGAAGGCGACGAGGTGCTGATCGAGATCGAGGAAGGCACGATCGGCCTGAAATTTGATTGGCTGTCGGATGCCAAGCTGATCCTGACCGACGAATTGATCGCCGAAATGCTGCGGCAAAGGAAGGCGACCGGTGTCGTCGACGAAGCTGCTTTTGACGACATAGAAGAAGATACAGAGACTTCCGAGGAGGAATAAGATGGCGATTACCTCTGCCAACCAGCTTGAGCTTTTGCAAACCGCCGAAGCTGTCGCACGCGAAAAGATGATCGACCCCGAGCTGGTCGTTCAGGCGATGGAAGAAAGCCTCGCCCGTGCCGCGAAGTCGCGCTACGGCTCCGAGATGGACATCCGCGTGGCGATCGACCGCAAGACCGGTCGCGCCAGCTTTACCCGCGTGCGCACGGTTGTCGAAGATGACGCCGTGGAAAGCTATCAGGCACAGGTGACCGTGGCGCAAGCCAAGCAGTTTCTAAGCGACCCCAAAGTCGGCGACATGATCGTCGATGAGGTTCCGCCGGTTGAATTGGGCCGTATCGCCGCGCAATCCGCCAAGCAGGTGATCCTTCAGAAGGTCCGTGAGGCCGAGCGCGATCGTCAGTTCGAAGAATTCAAGGACCGCAAAGGCACGATCATCAACGGCGTGGTCAAGCGCGAGGAATACGGCAATATCATCGTCGATATCGGCCGGGGCGAAGCCATTCTGCGCCGCACCGAAAAGATTGGCCGCGAATCATATCGCCCCAACGACCGGATCCGCGCCTATATCAAGGATGTGCGCCGCGAGGCCCGTGGCCCGCAGGTATTCCTGTCGCGGACCGATCCGCAGTTCATGGCGGAACTGTTCAAGATGGAAGTGCCGGAAATCTATGATGGCATCATTGTCATCAAAGCCGTTGCCCGTGATCCAGGGTCGCGCGCCAAGATCGGTGTTATTTCTTATGACAACTCCATCGACCCGGTAGGTGCCTGCGTCGGTATGCGCGGCAGCCGTGTGCAGGCGGTGGTGAACGAGTTGCAGGGCGAAAAGATCGACATCATCCCGTGGAACGAAGATCCGGCGACCTTTCTGGTCAACGCATTGCAACCCGCCGAAGTCTCCAAGGTGGTCATCGACGAAGAAAACAATCGCATCGAAGTCGTTGTGCCGGATGGACAACTGTCGCTGGCCATTGGTCGCCGCGGTCAGAACGTCCGCCTGGCAAGCCAACTGACCGGCCTTGATATCGACATCATGACCGAAGCCGATGAAAGCGAGCGCCGCCAGACTGAATTCACCGAACGCACCAAGTTGTTTGTCGACACCCTGGATCTGGACGAAATCTTCGCTCAGCTTCTGGTGTCGGAAGGCTTCACCAGCCTGGAAGAAGTGGCCTATGTCGATCTGGATGAGCTTGAGGCCATCGAAGGTGTTGATGGCAGCACCGCGTCCGAACTGCAGGCCCGTGCCCGCGACTATCTTGAGGCGCAGAACCGCAAGTCGATGGAAAATGCCCGTGCCTTGGGTATCGAAGACAGCCTGGTCAACTTCGAAGGCCTGACGCCGCAGATGCTGGAAGCCTTGGCCGAGGACGGCGTGAAAACGCTCGAAGACTTCGCCACCTGCGCGGACTGGGAACTGGCCGGCGGCTGGACCACGGTCAAAGGCGAGCGTGTCAAAGACGAGGGCCTGCTTGAAAAATTCGAGATGAGCCTTGAAGAAGCGCAGCATCTGGTGATGACCGCGCGTATTCAGCTGGGCTGGGTGGATCCGGCCGAATTGGCGGGTGCTGTCGCCGAAGACGACGATGAGGAGGTCGAGGCCTGAGCTTAAAGCCTCGAAGAACCAAATATGACCCGTGGCGGCAAAGACAAAGACCAGGAAGATCCGGAACGGCGCTGCATCGTTACCGGAGAGGTTCAGCCCAAGGCTGGGCTGATCCGTTTCGTGCTGTCTCCCGAAGGGATGGTCTTTCCGGATCTGGCATGCAAATTGCCGGGCCGCGGTATCTGGGTGACGGCGGATCGTGCCGCCATCACCAAAGCCGCCGAAAAGGGGCTGTTTGCGCGGGCGGCGAAAGCCCCGGCACAGGCGCACGAAGGCTTGGCCGATCTGGTGGAAACCGGGCAGGCCCGCCGCGTGGTTGATCTTATTTCTCTGGCGCGCAAAGCAGGGCTTTGCGTTGCCGGGTTTGAGAAGGTAAAGGGCTGGCTTGCCGACGGAAAGGCCAAGGTCTTGTTTCAGGCCTCGGACGGATCGGAACGCGGCAAGGGCAAACTTTATACGCCCGAAGGCGGTCGATGGTTCGGTTGCCTGACTGCATCCGAACTGGGTTTGGCATTCGGGCGCGATTATGTGATACATGGCGCGCTTGCGGCTGGCGGACTCACGAGGCGTGTTGTAGAGGAGGCCGCAAAGCTGAACGGCTTGCGGCAAACGGACGGCGGAAAACCCGCCTTGAAGGATTAAAGACTCGCATGAGCGATACTGACGGCAAAAAACCACTCGGCCTTGGCGCCGGACGTCCCGGGCAAGTGAAGCAAAGCTTCAGCCACGGGCGCACGAAGGCGGTCATCGTTGAGACGAAGCGCAAGCGCGTTGTCGTGCCGAAGCCGGGTACACCGACCACCTCTGCCGGGGGCGGCTCGACCACCTATGGCGACCCGTCCAAACGGCCCGCCGGCATTTCCGACGCGGAAATGGAACGCCGGATGAAGGCGCTTCAGGCTGCCAAGCTGCGCGAGGTCGAAGACAATGCGCGCCGGGCGTCCGAAGAAATCCAGCGTGAAGAAGAACGCGACCGCCGCCGGGCCGACATTGAAGCCAAGGAGCGCGAAGACCGCGAGCATCAGGATGCGCTGCGCCTGAAGGCCGAGGAGGAGGCGCGCAAAGTAAGCGAGGCTGAAACCCGTGCCGCCCGTAAGGAAGAAGTGCGCGCCAAGCCCGAAGCCAAGCCCGTAATCGCCGATCAGGCGGCCGCCGAAGCGGCTGCGACGCGTGTCGAAACCAAGGGCGTCCCCGTCGGCGGTCCGCGCAAAACTGACCGCGAACGCGATGACCGCCCCGGCGCCACCAGTGACCGCGACAAGGGTGCCAAGGCCGTGCGGGACGATAGCCGCCGCACCGGCAAGCTGTCGCTGAACGAGGCGCTGAACGGCGAAGGCGGGCGTCAACGCTCAATGGCCGCAATGAAGCGCAAGCAAGAGCGCGCCCGCCAGAAGGCAATGGGCTTTGCGGCAAAACCCGAAAAGCAGGTGCGCGATGTGCAACTGCCGGAAACCATTGTTGTCCAGGAACTGGCCAACCGCATGGCCGAACGTGGTGCCGATGTGGTGAAGTCCCTAATGAAAATGGGCCTTATGGTGTCGATGAACCAGGCGATTGACGCCGACACCGCCGAACTTGTGATCGAAGAATTCGGCCACAAAACCGTGCGCGTGTCGGATGCCGATGTGGAGCAGGTCATCGACTCGGTTCAGGACAAGGACGAAGATCAGCAGACGCGCCCGCCAATCATCACGATTATGGGCCACGTCGACCACGGCAAAACCTCACTTCTGGATGCGATCCGCAAGACCAACGTGGTGTCGGGCGAAGCCGGGGGCATTACCCAGCATATCGGCGCCTATCAGGTGACCACCGATACCGGCGCTGTGCTGACCTTCCTCGATACACCGGGTCACGCGGCCTTCACCTCGATGCGGGCCCGCGGCGCGCAGGTGACGGATATCGTGGTTCTGGTGGTTGCCGCCGATGACGCGGTCATGCCGCAGACCATCGAAGCGATCAACCACGCCAGGGCGGCCAAAGTGCCGATGATTATCGCCATCAACAAATGCGACAAACCGGGCGCCGATCCGCAAAAGGTGCGTCTGGAACTGCTGCAGCACGAAGTTGTGGTCGAAGCCATGTCCGGCGATGTGCTTGACGTGGAAGTGTCGGCCAAGACCGGCAAAGGGCTGGACAAGCTTCTGGAAAACATAGCGCTTCAGGCCGAGATTCTGGAGCTGCGCGCCAACCCGGAACGTGCCGCCCTTGGGGCGGTTATCGAAGCCAAACTTGATGTGGGTCGCGGGCCAGTGGCCACCGTTTTGGTGCAAAACGGCACGCTGAAACAGGGCGACATCTTCGTCGTCGGCGAACAGTGGGGCAAGGTCCGCGCGTTGATCAACGATCAGGGCGAACGCGTCACCCAGGTCGGGCCGTCGGTTCCGGTTGAAGTGCTGGGGTTGAACGGCACACCGCAAGCCGGTGACGTGCTGAATGTTGTCGAAACCGAAGCCCAGGCCCGTGAGATTGCCACCTACCGCGAAAAAGCGGCCAAGGACAAACGCGCGGCGGCAGGGGCTGCAACGACGATGGAACAGCTGATGGCCAAAGCCAAGGCCGACCAGAGTGTTGCAGAATTGTCGATCGTGGTGAAGGCCGATGTGCAAGGATCCGCCGAGGCGATTGTTCAGGCTATGGAAAAAATCGGTAACGAAGAAGTGAGAGTCCGCGTCCTGCACTACGGCGTTGGCGCAATCACCGAATCAGATATCGGTCTTGCCGAAGCCTCAAACTCGCCGGTTATCGGCTTCAATGTTCGGGCCAATGCGCCGGCGCGGGCATCCGCGAACCAAAAGGGCGTCGAGATCCGCTACTACTCGATTATCTACGATCTGGTGGACGACATCAAAGCGGCGGCCTCGGGCCTGCTCAAGGCCGAGATTCGCGAAACCTTTATCGGCTATGCGCAGATCAAAGAGGTCTTCAAAGTTTCTAACGTCGGTATGGTTGCCGGCTGCTTGGTGACCGAAGGTGTCGCCCGCCGTTCTGCCGGGGTGCGTTTGCTGCGTGACAACGTGGTTATTCACGAAGGAACGCTCAAAACACTTAAAAGATTCAAGGACGAAGTCAAAGAAGTCCAATCAGGTCAGGAATGCGGCATGGCGTTTGAGAACTACGATGACGTGCGTCCGAACGACGTCATCGAGATCTTTGAACGCGAGGAAGTTGAACGCAGATTGGCATAAAAAAGGGGGCAGAAACGCCTCCCCGCTTGCCGCGAAAGATACAAAAAGCCGCCTGCTCAGCAGGCGGCTTTTTTCAATATTGGAAAGCCTTCGAAAAGCCAGGTTCCGACGCGGACAAGGATTTTGCCATTATCCAGCTGACGTTCAAAGATACCTTGTACCTGCACGCAACTACCGAGTGTGATCGTTCGCAGCATCCCAAAATCTCCCCAACTACGGGCTGCAGCTAGCATAGGCGTGTTAAGTTTAACGATTGCTCAACGCGCTGACACAAAGCTGACATAATCCGCCAAGCTTGGAAACAATAAAAATGATTCTGCGGTTCGATATCTACTACCTGAGGTAGTTTCGCATTCACACTCGCGGATCGGTGGGCCGACCGTCGCCGATCAAAGCCAGTCGCGCAGGATCGGAATCAACGGAACATCGGCGGGCGGCATGGGATAGTTGCGCAGATCACCGGCACGAACCCAAGCCAGCTCTTGTCCCTCGCAGGGCCGGGCAGTTCCTTGCCAACGGCGGCAGGCGAAAAGCGGCATCAGCAGGTGGAAATCGTCGTAGCTGTGACTGGCAAACGTTAGCGGAGCCAAGCAGCTATGCCAGGTTTCTATCCCCAGCTCTTCTTTCAACTCGCGGATCAATGCCGTTTCCGGTGTCTCGTCGGGTTCGACCTTGCCGCCCGGAAACTCCCACAAGCCCGCCATGGATTTTCCGGCGGGTCGCTGCGCCAAAAGCACACGCCCGTCAGCGTCGATCAAAGCAACGGCAGCGACCAGCACAACTTTCAATCGCGCGCCTCCGGCACAGCTTTCATGACCGGTAATCGGCGTTGATGTCGATATAGCGGTGGGTCAGATCACAGGTCCAAACCCGCTTGGCCCCACGGCCCAGGCCCATGTCCACGCGGATGACCAGACTGTCACCCTTCATATAGGCAGCCCCGTCGTCTTCGCGGTATTTTGGGTTGCGCCAGCCCTTCGTGGCCACGAGGATATCGCCAAATCGGATCGACAAACGGTCCCGATCAGCCTTGGCGCCGGACTTGCCGATGGCCATGATGATGCGGCCCCAGTTGGGATCTTGGCCCGCAATCGCCGTTTTGACCAGCGGCGAATTGGCAATTGACATGGCGATGCGGTGGGCATCCGCACGACTGTCGGCACCGGTGACGGCGATTTCGACAAACTTGGTCGCCCCTTCGCCATCGCGGATCACCTGCTGCGCCAAATCAAGCATGACCGCTCGCAGACCAGCCTCAAAGTCTTTGGCCACATGGCCACGCATATCAGTGATGGCAGCAGCGGTTGAGCGGCCCGTTGCCGCGACCAGAAGCGCGTCTGATGTTGAAGTGTCGCTATCAACTGTAATGGCGTTGAACGTATCATCCAGCTGCCGCGAGGCCAGCTTTTGCAATGCTTTGGCGTCAATATTGGCGTCGGTAAATATATACACCAGCATCGTCGCCATATCGGGTGCGATCATGCCCGAACCTTTGGCGATCCCGGCGATACGGATCATCCCGCCCTCGCCCTGCACCTCGGCCGCGGCACCCTTGGGAAAGGTGTCGGTGGTCATGATGGCGCGGGCCGCCATTTCAATGCCGCCCCCATCCAGCGCCGCCGTCAGATCGCCAATGCGGGCGGTGATACGCTCAAACGGCAAGGGTTCGCCGATAACCCCGGTTGACGAGGAAAACACCCGCGACACCGGCAGTCCAAGCGCAACCGCAACGCC
>JANMDM010000383.1:0-10541 GCA_031376305.1 Pseudomonadota bacterium
GTCTTCGTCTTTCTGATTGTCGCGCAGTTCAGCCGAGGGCGGCTTGTCGATGACGCGCGGCGGGATCACCTCGCCCTTCGGGCCTTTGCGCGGTGCGGGTAACACCGTCCGGCCCCGTGCAAGAAGTTAAAATCAGGTTAATGTGTAAAGGTCATCTGTTTTAATTCAATGGCTTATAAAAAATTTCACCGTGAAAGCCCCGCCCCTCACCCCTCATCGCGCCAATGATTCACAATCGGATAGCGGCGGTCCATCCAGAACGCCTTCCGCGTCAGCCGGATCCCCGGCGAGCATTGAAAGCGCTTCCATTCCGCCCCCAGAAGCAGCCCTTCGACCTTCTTGACCGTGACCCGGTCAAAGCCGGCGGCGACGATTTCAGCCACCGACTGATCGCCCTCGACCAGCCGCTCAAGGATTGCATCCAGCACCGCATAGGGCGGCAGGCTGTCTTCGTCTTTTTGATTGTCGCGCAGTTCCGCCGAGGGCGGCTTGTCGATGACGCGCGGCGGGATCACCTCGCCCTTCGGGCCTTTCATCCAGGCGCGGTGGTGCTCGTTCCGCCAGCGGCAGGTTTCAAACACCCGGGTCTTGTAAAGGTCTTTAAGCGGGTTATACCCCCCCGCCATGTCGCCGTAGATCGTGGCGTAGCCCACCGCCATTTCCGACTTGTTGCCGGTGGTCAGCAGCATTTCCCCGAACTTGTTCGACAGCGCCATCAACAACAGCCCGCGCATCCGCGATTGGATATTCTCTTCTGCCACCCCGGAGGCCGTACCCTTGAACAAGGGCGCCAATGCGGCTTGAACGGCATCGCGCGGGCCCTCGATGGGGATCGTGTCGAGACGGCAGCCTAGCGCGCGCGCCACCGCGGTGGCATCCTCAAGCGAATGGGCAGAGGTATATTCCGACGGCAGCATCACGCAGCGGACGTTTTTGGGGCCTAAAGCATCAGCAGCAATAGTGGCAACGATGGCACTGTCGATGCCACCCGACAGGCCCAGCAAAACCTTTGAAAACCCGCTCTTTCCCAAATAGTCGCGCACCGCTTCGACCATCGCGCGGTAATCTTGTTCCCATTCATCCGGCATCGGTTCAAGCTCTGTCCGCACCGCCCGCCACCCCTGTGCCTGGCGTTCAAAATCAACATGACGGATGCATTCATCAAAGACCGGCAGCTGGGCTGCCAATTCGATCCCCGGGTTCAGCACAAAACTGCCGCCATCGAAGATCTGGTCATCCTGGGCGCCGACCATGTTCAGGTAAATCAGCGGCAGTTTTGTCTCGATCACGCGCGACACCATCAGCCCGACGCGGCGGTCATATTTGTTGCGGTAATAGGGCGAGCCATTCGGGACCAGAAGAATTTCCGCCCCCGTCTCGGCAAGCGTCTCGGTCACATCGTCGTGCCAGGCGTCCTCGCATATCGGCGTGCCGATACGCAGCGGACCGATTCGGTAGGGGCCGGATACCGGGGCAGAGGTGAACTGCCGCAGCTCGTCAAAGACGGTGTCGTTGGGCAGGTGGTGCTTAAGAACCCGCGCCGCGACCTTGCCGCCTTGCAAAACCCAGTAGGCGTTGTAAAGACCGCTGTCATCCGCAAAGGGTCCGCCAATGCCCAGCGCCGGACCATCGGCACAGTCGACGGCCAAAGCCTCGATCGCGGCCATTGCACCCCGGTAAAAGGCCGGCTTCATCACCAGATCGCGGGTCTGATAGCCGGTGATGAACATTTCGGTCAGCGCCACCATATCGGCACCTGCCGCGCGGCCTTCTTCCCAAGCGGCACGGGCCTTTGCGGCGTTATTGGCAAACGCGCCCAAGGTTGGGTTTAACTGGGCAAGGGTCAGGCGAAATCTGTCGGTCATTAACGTCCCCGGTCATCTGGGATTGTTTTATCAGACTGGCGGGCAAGGGAAAGGCTTGGCGTCGCATCGGCCAGCTTTGGCGGGGAACGGCCATTCCTTTTGCCCCGGTCACGCTGTGCGCTTGTCAGCGACCGCGACGCCCTTTAAGTTTTCAGACGTCCGTTGCCGGGATCTGATCCGGGTACGGTGCGAAGGAACAAGGGGCGGCGACATGGCGTGGATCGGCAAAGCGAAACTTCAGGGAGCAGTCATTGCGGGTGCCCTGGTCTTGGCAGGTGCCGGGTACGCACAGGACGTGGTCAGCAAGCAATACGAAGACGGCGGCGTTTACGAGGGCACCTTCAAGGACGGCAAGCAGCATGGGCATGGCACCTACCGGCTGCCCAACGGCTATGTCTATGACGGCGACTGGGTCGACGGCGAAATTCTGGGGCAAGGCAAAGCGACCTATCCCAATGGTTCGGTCTATGAGGGCCAGTTTCAAAAAGGCAAACCCAGCGGCAAGGGCAAGATTACCTATGCCGATGGCGGCAGCTATGATGGCGACTGGCTGGACGGCGAGATCAACGGCCAGGGGGTCGCGCATTATGCCAATGGCGCGTCTTATACCGGGGGCTTCGTCAAAGCCCTGCATCATGGCAAGGGCGTCCTGGAAAGCCCCGGTGGCTACCGGTATGATGGCGACTGGGTGAACGGCATCAAGGAGGGGAAGGGCAAAATCACCTTCCCGGACGGTGCGACCTATGAAGGCGGCATGTTGCGCGGCCAGCGTGCCGGTCAGGGCAAGCTGACGCTGGCCGACGGTCTGATTTACGAGGGCGGCTGGGCAGACGGGCAGATGAACGGCGCAGGTAAACTCACCCAGCCCAATGGCGATGTTTACGAAGGCCCGCTGGTCAATGGCAAACGCCAGGGTGCCGGCAAAGTCGCCTATGCCAATGGCGACAGCTATGAAGGCGGTTTTCAGAACGACAAACGCGCAGGCAAGGGGGTTTTCATCGGCAAGGACGGCTATCTTTATGATGGCGACTGGGCTGACGGCCGGATTGCCGGATTGGGCAAAGTCACCTATCCGGACGGCTCGGTCTATGAAGGGCTGTTTGCCGATGATCTGGCCAATGGCAAGGGCAAGATCACCTATAAGGACGGATCAACCTATGATGGCGACTGGAAGGCCGGGGTTATCGACGGCACGGGCATTGCAACCTATGCCACCGGGTTGGTCTATGAGGGCGAGTTCTTACAAGGAAAGAACCATGGTCAGGGCAAGATGACCTATCCCGACGGCTATGCCTATGTCGGAACCTGGAAGGATGGCCAGCGCGACGGACCGGGCGTGGCAACTTATGCGGATGGAACCGTCTATACCGGCCAGTTCCGCAATGGTCAGCGCGAAGGCACCGGCGAAATTGTCATGAAGGACGGCTTCCACTATACGGGTGGCTGGAAAACCGGCGAAATCGACGGCACCGGCACTGCAACCTATCCCAATGGCGATGTCTATGAAGGAAACTTCAAGGCCGGGAAACGCCAGGGTCAGGGAACCATGCGCTATGCAAGTGGCCAAACCGCAACCGGCACCTGGGCCGATGGGGCATTGACCGCAGAGGCGCCTGCACCCGAAGCACCGGCGGCCTCGGGCTCTGGCAACTGATGGCGTTGGCCACGATGGGTTTCAGCCTCGCTTGGGTATCAGGCCCTGGTCGCGCAATAGCTGAACGACCATTGCACCGTAAATCGCATTGCCGTGCCCGCCATCGGCGGTCAAAAGCTCTGCGGGAATAGCCTTTCTTGGCCCGAATAGCGCCTCACAAGGGTTAATGAAGCACACATCTTCCGACAGGATCATTTTGCTGATTGTGCCCATGAACTCTGGATGATTCTCATTTTCGTGGATCAATGGCGGTGCGATCGCCACCACAGGCGCACGCCGTGACATGCGCTTAAGCATTTGAACATGGTTGCGCCGAAAATGCCCGACATAGGCTTCCAGCATGCCACCCGACACGAATTGGCGGTTCCCCGCTGCCAGAAACTCATCCGCATTGGCGCTGTGTCCACCGTGGTTGAACTGCGGAATGATCCGCCCCAGATGAAACCCGAAGGTTGCTAAAACCGGCACATCAGGGGCAGGCAGGTATGCGCTTTGGAACCGCTGCGCTACGGCCTGAAGGCGGTGTTGTAGCGCCGGACTTCTTGCCCAAATTCCATGATGGCGGTGCAAAACAATATGGCCAAGGTGCCACAGATTGCCCGAGAAAGACAAAAGTTCGGTATCCATTCCCAGTGTGTCGCATCCGGCTTTAAGCGCAATGGAATGGCTATCGCCAACGATCAACAAGTCGGGACGGTTTTCAGCGGGCATTGTATGCATCCAGGGTCATTTCCTCGCAGACCAGATCTTCGGCGGCCATCTGTGCATCCAGATCCGCGCTTATAGCCCCCGGTGTGGCAGCCGCATGCGCCGCGGCCCCGCTCATATCAAGCCCCGCAAAGAAATGTTTCATCACCAAATCGACACCCGGTTGCACGACCGAGCGAAGGTTGGGCTCAAAGAAGGCCGAACGTGTTGGTGCGCCGGTAATAATTTCGTACGATGGAAAATAGTCGATTGTTTGGTCTGCGGTTGCAATCTCACCTGCAACTGCGCGCAGGACCGATTTCGAGTACGTCGTGGCGACCAGCACATGCTGGCCCGTAGCGGTGGCCGTCAACGGCACCGGCGACACCGTCAAAAGCAGGCGCAAACCCGGATGTATTTCCCGCATCAAAGCGAAAGCTTCGTCAAGTGCGGCGCGAACCTCGGCGAAGCCATAGTTGCGAAACAGGTGCAGTGTCGCATCAAATCTGCCTGCGGCAGTGCCCGGACACATTGGATAAGGTTGGCCGGTCTTGGCGTTTTCCCATCCCTCTGTCAGGCCAAGTGTAAAAATGAAGACATCCGCCTCACGAATTGACCGCTGAAATGCCCGCACCATTGACAGCCGGCTGAGTAACACCTCGTCCCGGCTTGCGAAGCCACCCGGTTCAATCGCGGGGCGAACCGAATCGAAGAAACGGCCCTGGCCATTCTCCCAGATTTCGAGCGCCGCCATATCGCAACGCCCCGCAGCCATGCGCGCTTGCCAAAGGAATTGGGTTGCGGTGTAAATGTTCCCGGTGCGCGCCGAGAAAACGCTGTAATTATACGCTTTGGCAACCTCAGGCGGGGTACGGCGCGGCGCTGGTTCGGCATCAACCCAACCCATGTTCCGGCCAATCAGTGCCCGGCTGATATGCTGGGCGAAACAAGAGCCGAAGGTGGCAAATCGCGCGTCGGATGGCAGTTGCCATCGAGAGCGCCAAAGATCCGCAAGGCCGTATACGCCAACTTCGGCCACGGCCGAACGCCAGAACGAATGCGCCGGCAAAGATGAATAGGGGTTTTCCAGCTTGGCCATTAACCTAATATCTTTCTGCGACAGGTCCGCGTTAATTTGTGCGCGACGCTGTTCCTGCCGACTCTAGCCGACAAATCCGCCGCTCCAACACATGCTAAAATCACCGCCGCTTTTTTTCGGCCGTTATGGCCGAAATACAGCAAATTCCGCTGCCGCAGAGCTTTTCCGCTTTTCCTTTCCGACGCTGTGCTTATAGTCCGGCGCCATGACACGAAGCCTGCATATGCAAACTGCCCGGTCTGGCGCCCTTGGCACCGTGACGCTTCGTGACCTTCTTCTGCTTCTTAGCTGCCTCTGAGCGTGCCTTTCGGCGCGACCGCTCAGAGGTGACCCGCGCCAGGTACAAAGCTGGGAATCAACCGAAAGACAGATCATGACCGAACAGGCCGCCAAACCCGCCAGCAAACCCAAGTCCGAACAGGACCGCGTGGTGATTTTCGACACCACTTTGCGCGACGGAGAACAGTCGCCGGGTGCCACCATGACCCATACCGAAAAGCTCGAAATCGCTGAGCTGTTGGACGAAATGGGCGTCGACATTATCGAAGCGGGGTTTCCCATTGCCTCGGAAGGTGATTTTTCCGCTGTCAGCGCAGTGGCAAAACAGGCAAAGAATTCAGTAATTTGCGGCCTGGCGCGGGCCAGTTTCAAGGATATTGACCGCTGCTGGGAGGCAGTAAAGCATGCCCGCCGTCCGCGTATTCACACCTTCATTGGCACCTCGCCGCTGCACCGGGCGATTCCGAACCTCGACAAGGATCAGATGGCCGAGCGCATCCACGAAACCGTGACCCATGCCCGCAACCTGTGCGACAATGTCCAGTGGTCGCCAATGGACGCGACCCGCACCGAACATGACTATCTGTGCCGGGTCGTCGAGATTGCGATCAAGGCGGGGGCGACGACGATTAATATTCCCGACACAGTGGGCTATACCGCACCACGCGAAAGTGCCGCGTTGATCCGCATGTTGCTGACCCGTGTGCCGGGGGCTGACACGGTGATTTTCGCCACCCATTGCCACAATGATCTTGGCATGGCGACGGCGAATGCCTTGGCGGCCGTTGAAGCCGGTGCCCGGCAGATCGAATGCACCATCAACGGTTTGGGCGAGCGGGCGGGCAATACCGCGTTGGAAGAGGTCGTGATGGCGATGAAGGTCCGCAATGACATCATGCCGTTTCAGACCGGCATCGACACCACCAAGATTATGAACATCAGCCGCAAGGTCGCCACGGTTTCCGGCTTTTCGGTGCAGTTCAACAAGGCCATTGTCGGCAAGAATGCCTTTGCGCACGAGTCCGGCATTCATCAGGACGGCATGCTGAAAAACGCCGAAACCTTTGAAATCATGCGGCCTTCTGACGTTGGGTTGGCTGACACATCCCTGGTGATGGGCAAGCATTCGGGGCGAGCGGCGTTGCGGGCGAAGCTGAAGGATTTGGGCTATGAACTGGCGGATAACCAGTTGGCGGACGTGTTTGTGCGGTTCAAAACTTTGGCCGACCGCAAGAAGGAAGTCTTTGACGACGACCTGATCGCGTTGATGCAGGACCAGACCACCAGCGACGCCCATGACACGTTGCAGGTCAAGCGTCTGCGGGTGATCTGTGGCACCGAAGGCCCGCAGGAGGCCGAGTTGACGCTGAGCATTGACGGGGTCGATCATTCGATTGACGCCACCGGCGATGGCCCGGTGGATGCCGCCTTCAATGCGGTCAAGATGCTGTATCCGCATCAGGCAAGATTGCAGCTTTATCAGGTACATGCGGTCACCGAAGGTACCGATGCGCAGGCAACGGTTTCGGTGCGGATCGAGGAAGATGGCCGTATCGCCACCGGCCAGTCGGCGGATACCGACACGGTGGTGGCCAGCGTCAGGGCCTATGTCAACGCGCTGAACCGGCTGATCGTGCGGCGCACGAAAACCGCGCCGGGCGAGAATGTGAAGTCGGTGAATTTCAAGGACGCCAGCTAAGACCGGGGACGGGGTGCGCGATAAATGCGCACCCTACCAAAGGCGCGGGAACGCTGGATTAACCGATAAAATCCGGCTGGAAAGTACCGGCATACACCAGGCATAGCTCAGGCATATCCCATGCATATCTCAGGCATACACGCGGATGGGCGCACAATCGTTAACCTTTTTGTCAGCCAGGGGGGCCTTGGCGGGCTGGTCTGCAGCCGCCGCCGGGCTTTCGTGGGCGGATCGGAGGGGTTCTGGGCGTGAATCCGCGCGCGGTCTTAGGGGTTTCATCCACCGGGACTGCGGTGAGTCCTTCCGCTGCCTGCGCCCGCCCCCTATAAGGAGCCTCGGTCTGCGCCGGGGCGAGTCGCGGGCTGATGGTTATTGGGGCACAGAACGACATCATGGCATGGTTTTTGAGCGGGCTTTTTTCGTCTGACATGGCAATTGACCTCGGCACAGCGAACACGCTGGTCTACGTCAAGGGCAAGGGCATCGTTCTGAACGAACCCTCGGTTGTCGCCTATCATATCAAGGACGGCAAGAAAGTCGTGTTGGCGGTGGGGGAAGATGCCAAGCTGATGTTGGGCCGCACACCGGGGTCCATCCAGGCGATCCGCCCGATGCGCGAAGGGGTTATCGCCGACTTTGAAGCGGCGGAAGAAATGATCAAGCATTTCATCCGCAAGGTTCACAAGCGCACCCCGTTTTCGCAAAAACCGAAGATCATTGTGTGCGTGCCGCATGGCGCCACCCCGGTTGAAAAGCGCGCGATCCGTCAGTCGGTTCTGTCGGCGGGCGCCCGTCGCGCCGGTCTGATCGCCGAACCGATTGCGGCGGCGATTGGGGCGGGGATGCCGATCACCGATCCGACCGGGAACATGGTCGTTGATATTGGCGGCGGCACCACCGAAGTGGCGGTCTTGTCGCTGGGCGACATCGTTTATGCCCGCTCGGTGCGGGTCGGCGGTGACCGGATGGATGATGCGATTATCTCGTATCTGCGGCGCCAGCAAAACCTGCTGGTGGGCGAAAGCACGGCTGAGCGGATCAAGACCTCGATCGGCACGGCGCGGATGCCCGATGACGGGCGTGGGGCGTCGATGCATGTGCGGGGGCGCGATCTGTTGAATGGTATCCCCAAAGAGATCGAGATCAATCAGGCGCAGGTGGCCGAAGCTTTGGCCGAACCCGTACAGCAGATCTGCGAGGCGGTGATGACCGCGCTGGAAGCAACGCCGCCGGATCTGGCGGCCGACATCGTTGACCGGGGCGTGATGCTGACCGGCGGCGGCGCGCTTTTGGGCGAATTGGATCTGGCGCTGCGCGAACAGACCGGCCTGTCGATTTCCATCGCCGATCAATCGCTGAATTGTGTTGCCTTGGGCACCGGCAAAGCGCTGGAATACGAAAAGCAACTCCGTCACGTTATTGACTACGACAGCTGAGCAGGCCTGGGCAGAGTTCTGCCCGACCAGCCCGATAAGAGGCCGCCGTGGCACGAGACCGCAACGCTGATCTAGATTACCGTGGGCCGGTCCGCCGTGTGCTGATTGCGGTGCTGCTCTTGTGTCTTACCGCAATCTTTCTGGTCTGGCGTATCGACAGCCCGCGGGTCGAACGGTTCCGCGCCGCCTTTATTGACCGGGTGGTGCCAAGTTTTGATTGGGCGCTGGCCCCGGTTACGCAGGTGGCCGGAATGATCGACAGCTTTCAATCATACACACGTATCTATCAGCAGAACCAAGAGCTTCGCCGTGAACTTCAGCAGATGAAGGCGTGGAAAGAGGCGGCCGTGCAACTGGAACAGCAGAACGCCAAGCTGTTGGCGCAGAATCAGGTGCAACTGGACCCGAAACTGACCTCGGTATCGGGCGTGGTGCTGGCCGACAGCGGCTCGCCGTTCCGGCGATCGGTGCTGTTGAACGTGGGGGCGCGGGACGGCATCGTTGATGGCTGGGCGACCATGGACGGCCTGGGGCTGGTCGGGCGCATATCGGGGGTCGGGCAATCGACGGCGCGGGTGCTGCTTTTGACCGACTCGTCAAGCCGGATCCCGGTCACCATCCAACCCTCGGGGCAAAAGGCGATGCTGGTTGGCGATAACAGTGCGGCACCGCCGCTGGAGTTTATTGAGGCGCCGAAACAGGTCAGACCCGGCGATCCGATCATATCATCGGGCGATGGCGGGGTGTTTCCGGCAGGGATTTTGGTCGGGCATGTGGCGCAAAGCACCGATAACCGCTTACGCGCCGTTCTGGCGGCAGATTATGAGCGGCTGGATTTTCTTCGGGTCCTGCGCAGCCATCCCAGCGAGCGCATCAATGAAGCCGGGGCGCTGATCCCGCCGGCAACGCCGCCAAGGCCAGATACGACCCCGCAACTGGCCTACCCAGCGAGCGCCAGCGATGGTTGATCCGCGCACTGCCACACGCATCGGCTACCGCGCACTTTACGTAGGCTTGGTGGCGCTTGTCTTGTTTTACCGGCTTTTGCCGTTGTCGGCTTTGCCCGCCCCCTGGCCGCTTCCGGGGTTTATTCTGGTGCAGATGCCGCAATGGCTGATGCCCGATCAATGGCCGGGGGCCGATATGCTGTTGTGCCTGACGGTGGTGTGGGTGGTGCGCCGACCGGATTTCATTCCGGCCTTCATCGTGGTTCCGATCTTTCTGATGGACGACCTTTTGGCGATGCGCCCCCCCGGTCTTTGGGCGGCAATCGTGCTGATGGGCACCGAGTTTTTGCGGGCACGCGAAACCGCGACCCGCGATCTGCCGTTTCTGGGCGAATGGATGATGGCCAGCGTCGTCATTGCCGCCATGACGCTGGCGTACCGGTTTTTTCTGGCGGTGTTCATGATCCCGCAGGTCAGCCTGAGTGCGACACTCTTGTGCATGGTTGCAACGATTGCTGCCTATCCGTTTCTTGCCTATGCCCTGCAGGTGGCATTTGGGCTGCGCCGCGCAGCAACCGGCGAGGTTGATGCCTTGGGACACCGACTGTGAGGCGCCTGCCCAAAGGCAGCCTTGAGGCAGCGCGCAAAATCAGCCGGCGCGGGCTGCTTTTGGGGTCTTTGCAGACGATATTCGTCGGCACGCTGGCCTTTCGGATGCGCTATTTGCAGGTCGATCAGGCCGACCAGTTTCAGCTTCTGGCCGACGAGAACAGCATCAAGATCCGGCTTTTGCCCCCCGCACGCGGGTTGATTTACGACCGCAAGGGCGTGCTGATCGCCGGGAATGAACAAAACTACCGGGTGACGATCACGCG
>JANMDM010000397.1:0-6211 GCA_031376305.1 Pseudomonadota bacterium
GCATCTTGCCGCAGCCAACCGCGGCGGACGGGTCCAAACGGGGAACAAAGTAGTTAGACAGGTTGACCTATTGTTGACCCGACCGAGATCGTCCTCGCCCGAATCACCTTTGTGCAGCAAAATGTATGGCACGCGAGTCAGTTTCGCGTGCGCGACGTACTCGGCCCTTACCTGCCGTTCCATCGTCCCGGACGACTGACGCAAAGCGGACGCCCTGAAGCATCTCGGCGAAGTGGCTTGCGTTGAGATTGATGTCCTTCACCGTATTTCCAATCAGCCGCGCGCTTGCCGTTTTTCCTAGATTGGCGAGGTTACCTCTGCGCACTCTTCATCCCTTGGATCCGCAGGTCATCCGGCGACTTGTTTCAGCATCGGGATTTGATGCCGGACGGCGAACTGCTTGGTGCTTGCTGTGGTATCGCCCTGTCCTCAGGCCTTTTGCCGCGCGTTGGCCGCGTCCCAGGCGGGCTCGGCCAGCAGGGTCAGCTTGCGGCGCTCGCCCAGCACCACCACCTCCAACCCCTTGGTCGCGCCGGGCTGGACATAGGCGAAGGCTAGGCTCTTGCCGGTGGCATGGCCATAGCCGCCCGAGGTGCAGACGCCGACGACGCGGTCTCCCTGCATCTCCGCCTCGCCGCCGTAGATGTCGCAATCGGTGGCGGTGACCTCGCCATAGACGAGCGTGGTGGTGACGGGGTTTGCCCGCACCGCCTCGGTCGCGGCGCGGCCGCGGAAATCGCCCTTGTCGGGGGCGTAGAAGCGGGTGCAATCGGCCTCGATCAGGGTGATCTCGTTGGTCAGCTCCGCGCCATAGCCACGGTAGCCCTTTTCCATGCGCAGCGAATTGACCGCCTGCACCCCGAAATCGACGATGCCATGCGACTGACCGGCCTTCCAGATCACGGCGTAAAGCCGGGCAAGCTCCGCCATCGGCGCATGGATTTCCCAGCCGAGTTCGCCGACATAGGTCACCCGCAGAGCACGGACGGGGATGCCGGCGAGGGTGATCTGTTGCGCCGACAGCCAGCGGAAGCCGGCATTCGACATGTCACTGTCGGTCAGCCCGGCCAGCACCTCACGCGACTTCGGGCCAGCGACGACCAGCATGCCGAAAGCATCTGTGACATTGGTGATCGTCACATCCGACCCTGCTGCGAAGGCCAGATCGTCGCGCGCCTGCTCCTCGGCGCCCGCGCCGGTCAGCAGATAAAAGCGGTCGGGGCCAAGCCGGGTGATCGTCCATTCGCCAAGTATCCGGCCGTTGTCGGACAGCACCTGCGTCAGTCCGATGCCGCCCAGCTTTTTCGGCAGGCGGTTGGCGGTCAGCCGGTCCAGAAGCGCCTCGGCGCCCGGTCCGGTCACGTCGAACTTGGCAAAGCTCGACAGATCCATGATCCCCACCCGCTCGCGCACGGCGCAGCATTCGGCGGCGACCAGATGATGGGTGTTGGTGCGGCGGAATTGCAGCTTTTCGACAAAGCCTGCGGGTGCAAAGTATTTCGACCGCTCCCAGCCATGCACTTCGGTCATCACCGCGCCCTTGGCCCTCAGCACCTGATACAGCGGCGTCACGCGGCGGGGACGTCCGGCCTGAACTTCGCGCCCCGGCAAGGGGGTTTCGAACATGTTGTGGTAATCGTCGAAGCTTTTGGCGCGGGTGTAATCCTGATCGGCGTAGGCGCCGAAGCGGCGGGGATCGACAGAGCCCATGTTGATCTCGGCGTCGCCGTGGATCATCCACTGCGCCAGAAACTTGCCACAGCCCGCACCCTGCGCGATGCCGATGGACGATCCGCAACATTGCCAGGCGTTCAGCACCCCCGGCATCGGCCCGACCAGCGGGTTACCGTCGGGCGTGTGTGGGATAGCACCATTGATGATGCGCTTGATTCCCGCATTGGCGAAGATCGGCATTCGGTCGAGCGCCTTTTCCAGCCAGGGCGCGATGCGGTCGAGGTCGCCCTCGAACAGCTCGTTCTCGCTCGCCCACTCCGGCCAGCCGCCGCGCGCGGCCCAGGCCTCCTTCGCGCCGGTGTGTTCGTAGATGCCGACGAGGCCCGCCTTCTGCTCCTGCCGGTAATAGCCCGCTGTCGCCGGGTCGCGCATCACCGGCAATTCGGTGGGGCTGTCCTTGAACTCGGCCAAAGGTTCAGTCACCAGATACTGGTGTTCCATATTGGTGATCGGCGTGTCGACACCCAACCATTTGCCGACCTCGCGCGCGTAGCAGCCAGCGGCGTTGACCAGATGTTCGCAGGTGACATTGCCTTGTTCCGTCTCAACCCGGAACTCGCCCGAGGCCAGCCGGGTAACGCCGGTCACGCGGGTGTGGCGGAGGATCTTCGCCCCCATGGCCCCCGCCCCCGCCGCCATGGAATTGCAGGCGCTGGACGGGTCGACATGACCGTCCATCGTGGTATGCGCGCCTGCGAGGATGCCTTCGGTCCTCAGCCAGGGGTTCAGCTCGCGGATGCGGTCGGGGCCGATGATCTCCATCTCGAAGCCCACATTGGCGGCAAAGCCCGCGACTTGGGCAAACCAGTCCACCTCCTCGGGCGTGGTGGCGATGCGGATGCCGCCGCAGCCGTGCCAGCCGGTCGGCAGGCAGGTCAACTGCTCCAGCCGCGGATAGAACGTGTTGCTGTAATGGTGGATCTTGGCCATGTTGTAATTGCCGATGAAGGACGGGCACTGCCCGGCGGCATGCCAGGTCGAGCCGCTGGTTAACTCGGCCTTCTCGATCAAGAGAACATCCGTCCAACCCGCTTCGGCCAGGTGATAGGCCAGACCCACCCCCATCATGCCGCCGCCGATGATCACCACTTTCGCCTGAGATTGCATGGCTGACTTCCTTACCAAACGTCGTTTTCGGCCTGCATCCGCACGCGGTCGGCCTTTGGGTCGTACATCGGGGCGAGGCTAGCGACCGCCTCGAACCGCCGACCGGCAATTTCGATCTCATAGCGTGAAGCCAGCACATCGGCCGCGGACTGGCCTTCGCAGGGAACATAGCCCAAGCCGATCGCCCCCCCCAGATGATGACCATAGTTGGCCGACGTGATGATCGACACGATCTTGCCGTCGCGCATGATCGCTTCGTTGTGGAATAGGCTGGGTGCAGGGTCTTTCAGGCGGAATTGCACCATGCGGCGCTTCAGCCCGTCTTCCTTCTTTCGCAGGACGGCGTCGCGCCCGATGAAACCCTGTTTCGCGGTCTTCACCGCAAAGCCAAGGCCGGCCTCAAGGACGTGATCTTCGTCGGTGATGTCGTGGCCGAAATGGCGGAAGGCCTTTTCGATCCGGCAACTGTCCATCGCGTGAATGCCGCAAAGTTTCAGGCCAAGATCCGCGCCAGCAGCCTCGATCTCTTCAAAGACATGGGCGGCCTGATCCGTCGGAGTATAGATTTCCCACCCCAGTTCACCCACATAGCTGACCCGATGCGCGCGGGCGAGGCCCATGCCAATCTCGATTTCCTGCGCCGTGCCATAGGGGAAGGCCTCGTTCGAAAAATCGTTGGGGCTGACGCGCTGCATCAACGCGCGCGCCTTTGGCCCCATGACGCAGAGAACCGATTCAGCGGCCGAAACATCAGTGATAACGGCGAAGGCCTCGCCAAGGTGCCGGCGCAGCCAGACCAGATCGCGCTGCAGCGTTGCGCCCGGCACCACCAGCAGGAAGACGGTCTCGGAAAGGCGCGTCACGGTCAGGTCGCATTCGATCCCTCCGCGAGGGTTCAGCATCTGGGTGTAGACGATGCGACCCGCCGGGACATCAATGTCCGCGCTGCAAACCTTTTGCAGGAAAGCAAGCGCATCCCGCCCTTCGACCCGGATCTTGCCGAACGAGGTCATATCGAAGAATCCGACCCCGGTTCTGACCGCCATATGTTCGCTGCGCTGGTTTTCCCACCAGTCCGCTCGACCCCAGGAGTATGTGTATTCGGCGGTCTGGCCGGGTCTGGCAAACCAGTTTGCCCGCTCCCATCCCGCCGCTTCGCCAAAGACCGCGCCGCGGGCCTTGAGATGTTCGTGCAAGGGCGACCGACGCACCCCGCGCGAGGTCACGGGCTGCCGGTAGGGATAGTGGTCTGCATAAAGCAGGCCCAGCGTTTCGGAAACGCGTTCCTTCAGATATTTGCGGTTCTTCTGGAAGGGCTGGGCGCGACGGATATCGACGTCCCACAGGTCAAACGGCGGTGCACCTTCCGTGATCCAATGGGCAACGGCCATACCAGCACCGCCCGCGCTTTGAATACCGACCGAGTTATAGCCGGCCGCGATCCAGTAACCGCGCAATTCGGGCGCTTCGCCCAGATAATAGCGATCATCCGGCGTAAAGCTTTCCGGCCCGTTGAAGAACGTATGGATTCCCGTCTTTTCGAACAACGGCATCCGGTTCATGGCCTTTTCCAGGATCGGCATAAAGTGATCCCAGTCCTCGGGCAGGGTGTCGAATTCAAAGTCTTCGCGGATGCCGCCCATGCCCCAGGGCTTCGCCTTGGGCTCAAAAGCACCCAGCATCATCTTGCCCGCGTCAGACTTGTAATAAGCACATTCATCCGGCACCCGCAGCACCGGCAGGTGACCCAGTCCTTCGACAGGTTCGGTCACAAGGTAGAAATGTTCGCAGGCATGCAGGGGCAGGGTCACGCCATTTTGCGCCGCAAGATCACGGCCCCACATGCCGCCACAGTTGACGACGACGTCGGCGGCGATATGGCCGGTTTCTTCGCCGGATTGCCAGTCGACACCTGACACGCGGCCATCGGCGGTGGTGATGCGGGTGACCTTTACGTTTTCGACCACCTTTGCGCCCTTCATCCGCGCGCCTTTGGCCAGCGCCATGGCGATGTTGGCCGGATCGGCCTGACCGTCCAGCGGCAGATGCACCGCACCGATCACATCCGACACGTTCAGGTGCGGGTACATCGCCTTCACTTCCGAGGGCGAGATTTCGGTTACGCCCACATTGAACGCGCGCGCCAGCGTGGCGGAACGCAAAAGTTCCTGATGGCGGTCATCGGTCAGCGCCACCGAAATCGAGCCAACCTGCCGGAAACCCGTGGCGATGCCCGTCTCGGCTTCGAGCTTGGTGTAAAGGTCGGCCGAATATTTGGCGAGCCGGGTCATGTTCGCATTGCCACGCAACTGACCGATGAGGCCGGCAGCGTGCCAAGTCGTGCCCGATGTCAGCCGATTGCGTTCGAGCAGGACAATGTCCGTCCAGCCAAGTTTCGCCAAGTGATAGGCCACTGAACAGCCGGAAACGCCGCCCCCGATGATGACTGCGCGCGCATGAGTGGGAAGATCAGCCATTGTCTATTCTTTCATTGGGAGCGCGAAAAAGCTTGCTCAGCCGGGTGCTGGTGTCCGCCATCGGACCAACCGCCGCCTTGGAGATGTCGCGCTGCGGGTATGTTCTTGACGCCGGCGGTGGCAAACCGCCGGTATTGATGATGGTGACAAGGCCGGGAAAAATCTCGCGCGACTGGCTCGCGCGGCCAAAAAGCGTCAGGTCGTTCAGGTAGACCCTGCGCAGGTCGCCTTCGACCATAGGCCCGGCAACCGCCCCCGAAACCGCATAGCGTCCGCCGGGGCGCAAGGCCCCGAGCCGCTTGCTCCAGCCTGCTCCCCCCACCACATCGATGACGACAGCAAAGCTTTTCGCCGCGGGGTTGCGATCACGCGCCAGTATTGTGACGGCGCCTGCCGCAAGGACGGCGTCGGCTTTTTCGGCGCGGCATTGGCCCGTCACCCTTACCCCGCGCAGGCGCGCAAGCCGAACTGCAGCCATGCCTACGCTGCCCGATGCGTCGGTGATCAGAATCTTTTCGCCCCGCCGAACACCCGCCTGCGACAGAAGACCGTGGGCCGTGCCATAGGCCCGGTGCATGGCATCCGTCTCCAAATCCGTCAGGACCGAGGTGCTGACGTCGCAAAGGTGCTTTGCTGGCACGACGCAGAGTTCGGTGAGCGCCCTGTCATATTCGGATCCGATGGCGCGCATGGCCATTGGGTTCCCCTCGGTCGGAGCCGCCAGACTGGTCGGGCAGAGAACCCGCGCGCCGATTTTCGGTTCGGTGACGCCCTCGCCCTGCTTGACGACGCGCCCACACAGATCGGGCCCCTGAAGCCGCGGGAACTGGATCAGCCCCGGCCAGCCCGCCGCTTCGGGGGGGGCTGATTCCGCAGACCAGCCCTTGCGGGTG
>JANMDM010000014.1:0-10883 GCA_031376305.1 Pseudomonadota bacterium
CCGCAAGACAGTTTTTATCTGTTCGAACGGTTCGCCGAAGCCATGCGGCTGCGCCGCGCCGCATAGGGCACGGTTGCCCGCAAATCTTTTGGCAGCGGGCCGGAAATTTACCGGTCCTTAACGCTCCATTAACCAAGCGCAGGGAAGTCTGAGGGGGCCGCTAACCCTTGGGGACACCATGTCTGGTTCCACGCCACGCCTGAGGCTTGTCACCTCTGACTTCGTCCCGACCACGGGCCTAAGCCCGCGGGATTTCCGCGCGCCTCCGCGCCGCGACCGCGCCAGCCGTAAGCCACTAGGGCAGATTCTTGTGGATATGAAGGCGGTGGACCCCGGCGACATGCTCAAAGCCATTGCCCTGCGCGACCGTCAGGATGTGCGGCTGGGCGATATCTTGCTGGCGCATTCCTGGGTCAGCCAGGCCGATCTGATGGCGGCCTTGGCCAATCAATGGGGGGCGCGTGTCGCCGACCTTGTGGCCGAACCGCCCGACACCCGGTTGCTGGATGGTTTCGGCGCCGAGTTTTGCCTGCGCGAAGGGTTGATACCGTGGCGCCGCCTTGGATCTGCGACGGTTGTCGCCACCGCCCGGCCCGAAGATTTTACCCGCGCGCGACCCAATTTCCCGCCAGATTGTGGCCCGGTGCTGATGGCACTGGCACCCGAGAGGGACATTCACGCGGCCCTGGTGGCGGCGCGCCAAACCGCGCTGGTGCGGCGGGCTGAAACCCGGGTGCCGGCGCCGGAAAGCTGCCGCAGCCTGAACGGGCCGCGCATTGCCCGCAGGGTCTTACCGGCACTTGCGGGCCTGATGGCGGCCGCAGTCATCGCCCCCTCAGCGGTCTTTGCCCTGCTTTTCGGCTGGGCGGTTCTGTCGCTTGTCTTATGCACTGGCCTTAAGGCTTTGGCCTTTGCCAATGAACTCACCCACCATTTCCGCAAGCCGGCCCGCGTGGCGCCGACCGCGATCACCCGCTGGCCCGTGGTTTCCGTGATGGTGCCACTGTTCCACGAAGATGACATCGCCCCCCGCCTGATCCGGCGTTTGGGTCAGCTGGACTACCCCAAGGAACTGCTCGACATCCTGCTTGTCGTCGAAGAGGACGATCACCTGACCCGTCGGGCGCTCGGCCACCGGCGGCTGCCACGCTGGATGCGGGTGATCACAGTACCGGATGGCCCGATCCGCACCAAGCCGCGGGCCCTGAACTATGCGCTGGATTTCTGCCGCGGCTCGATCATCGGCGTCTATGATGCCGAAGATGCCCCCGACCCCGGCCAGTTGCGCGCGGTTGTGCGCCGCTTTCACGAACGCGGGCCGGAGGTTGCCTGCCTGCAAGGCATTCTCGATTTCTACAACGCGCGCCACAACTGGCTGTCGCGCTGCTTTACCATCGAATATGCCGCCTGGTTCCGGGTGATGCTGCCCGGTCTGGCACGGCTGGGCTTTGTCGTGCCCTTGGGTGGCACCACATTGTTTTTCCGCCGCAAGGCGCTTGAGGATCTGGGCGGCTGGGACGCGCATAATGTGACCGAAGATGCCGATCTTGGCCTGCGTCTGGCGCGACATGGCTACCGGACGGAACTGATCCAGACGGTGACCGAAGAAGAACCCAACGCCGCCACCTTGCCCTGGATCAAACAGCGGTCGCGCTGGTTGAAAGGCTACGCGATGACCTGGGCCGTGCATATGCGCGACCCGGCGCAGCTGTGGCGCGACCTTGGGGCCAAGCGTTTTATCGGTGTGCAGATCCTGTTTCTGGGCACCTTGTCGCAATATGTTTTGGCCCCGGTCCTGTGGTCGTTCTGGAGCCTGGCCCTGGGCTTTGGCCATCCCTTGCAGCAGGTTCTGCCACACGCAGCACTGCCGATGCTGGCCGGTCTTTTCGTCTTGTCAGAGCTGCTTAACATCGTCGTTGGTCTTTGGGCGGTGCGCGGGCCAAAGCACCGTCACCTTCTGGTTTGGGTGCCGACCCTGCACCTTTACTTCCCGCTGGGCGCTCTGGCCTCCTACAAGGCGCTGTGGGAAGCCGCCCGGCGGCCGTTTTTCTGGGACAAGACCTGCCACGGGGTGATTGACACCGCGGACGACCCCGCCGCACCAGTTGCGCAACTGCCCCTACTGCTGGAAAATCCCATCCGCCCGCAACAACCGGCAGCCGTCACCCTCGCGCCGCTGCCCCCAGCCCGCGCCCCCCTTGCGCGAAGGCTGACATGGTCGCACACCGCACCCCGGTTGATCATGTTGCCGCTGCGCCCCGCACAGACGGACACAAACCCGTCAGAGATCGCTTTCACGGCGGGCCGACCCGGCATCGAGTTTCAACCGTGTTTCGAAGGCTTTTGAAATATGCGCCCGCAAGGCCACTTGCGCACCGTCACCATCGCCCGCCTCGATTGCCCGCACGATCGCGTCATGTTCCGCCAACGCCACCGCACTGCGCCCGACTGCCGCCAGCGAGGTCGTCGCCAGCAAAGCCATTGACCGGTGCACCAAATCAAGCTGCTGCACCAGATAGCGATTGTGAGAGGCCAGATGCACCTGCTTGTGAAACCGCCGATTGGCGCGGGACATCGCGTTTGGGTCGTTCAGAAACGCCTGATCATCCTCGACCATGTCGCGCAGGACGCGAATTTCCTCGGGCGTTGCATGCTTGGCGGCCAGTCGCGCCGCCAGCCCTTCAAGTTCGGCCCGCACCACGTAAAGTTCGGCCAGCTGGTTGTGATCCAGCGACGCCACGATCAACGACCGCCCATCGCGCGCCAGCATTGATTGCGTCTCCAGCCGCTGCAAGGCCTCGCGCACCGGGGTCCGCGATACGCCAAACCGCTCCGCCAGATCAGATTCGACAAGCCGGTCGCCGGGGCGGTAAACTCCGCCATCAATCGCTTCCAGAATGAGCGTATAGGCGTCTTTTTGCATCGCACGCTCCCCCGTATTTCCGCACAGTTCAATCCGACCGTGACCCTATGCGCGCCATCCCGTCGTGACAAGCCGTCAGCCATAAGGTTGCAGGTCTGACCGGCAAACGATAGGTTGCGCCTATGTTCATCAGCCATTTCTCTCACGTCCGCGCCTGGGTCTTTGATCTCGACAATACGCTTTATCCCCCCGAAGCCCGGTTGTTCGACCAGATCGAGGTGCGCATGACCGCCTATGTCATGCAGTCATTGGGTGTTGACCGGCCCGAGGCAGACCGCTTGCGCCGCCATTACTGGCAGACTTACGGCACCACACTGGCCGGGCTGATGCGCGAACATGGCGTCGATCCGGCCCCCTACCTGACCGATGTGCATGACATATCGTTTGCGGCCCTGACCCCCGACCCGCAGTTGCGCGCGGCGATTTCGGCCCTGCCGGGGCGGCGGATCGTCTATACCAACGGCTGCGCGCCCTATGCCGAACGGGTGATTGCGGCGCGCGGGCTGTCAGGGCTGTTCGATGCGGTTTACGGGGTGGAGCATGCCGAATTCCTGCCCAAGCCCGAGCGGCGCGCCTTCGAGATGATCTTCGCCCGCGATGGGCTGGACCCCGCCGGCGCCGCCATGTTCGAAGATGATACCCGCAACCTTGCCGCCCCGTATTCGATGGGCATGCGCACCGTCCATGTCGCGACCAACCCTGAGCCGGCCGCCCATATCCACCACCATACCGACGATCTGGCGGACTTCCTGTCGCGGCTGGTGGCGTGACCGGGACAGGATGCCGCTTCGACGTCGTCGCCCAAATACCGTAAGCTCGCCGCAAAATGAGAGAGCCGTCATGCAGCGCGAAACCACCGATATCCTGATTTCCGGCGGCGGTGTCGCCGGACTGACCGCTGCGGCGGTTTTTGGAGCTGCCGGGTTTCGGGTGGTCTGCATCGACCCCTCCAATCCGGTCACCGAATCGGCGGACCCTGCGGCCGATCTGCGGACCACCGCCTTCTTGCAGCCCGCCCGCCGCTTGCTTGATCAGGCGGGACTATGGCCGCGCCTTGCCCCCCATGCCGCCGCCCTCAATGTCATGCGCATTGTCGATGCCGGCGGCTTGACCCCCGAACCCCGGGTCATCAGGGATTTCGTCGCGGCCGAGATTTCCGACGATCCCTTTGGCTGGAACCTGCCCAACTGGCTGCTCCGCCGCGAAATGCTGGCGCGCTTGGCGGACTTGTCCAATGTGGAATTTCGCGCGGGCGTCGGCACCGCCGCCGTCCTCACCCGCGAGACCGAAGCGCTGGTCACCTTGACCGACGGCGCCCAGATTTCCGCCCGCCTGCTGATCGGCGCCGATGGCCGCAACAGCCCGGTGCGCGCCGCTTTGGGCATCGCCGTTCATACCACCCGCTATGGGCAAAAGGCGCTGGCCTTCGCGGTCACGCATCCCTTGCCCCATGACAATATCTCGACCGAGGTGCATCGCTCCGGCGGCCCCTTCACGCTCGTGCCGCTGCCCGACCGCGACGGGCTGCCCTCCTCTGCCGTGGTGTGGATGGACCGCGGCCCTGAGGTGTTACGGCTGGCCGCCCTGCCCCCCGCCCAATTCGAGGTCGAAATGAACACCCGCAGCGCGGGCGTCAATGGCCCGCTCACACTGGCCACGCGTCGGTCGGTCTGGCCCATCATCAGCCAGATCGCCGATCGCTTTGCAGGGGAACGCACGGCGCTTTTGGCCGAAGCCGCCCATGTCGTGCCGCCCATCGGCGCGCAGGGCCTGAACATGTCGCTGGCCGATCTGGCCTGCCTCGCGGATCTGGCCCGTGCCAATCCCGCCCAATTGGGCGACCGCGCGATGCTCGCCACTTATCACCGCCGCCGCTGGCCCGATGTCAAAGCCCGCGTCACCGGCATCGACCTCCTCAACCGCGCCTCAATGCTGGGCGCGCCCAGCTTGCGCGATCTGCGTGCGGGCGCACTGAACGCGCTTTATTCCCTCAGCCCCCTGCGCAAGACCCTGATGCGGGCGGGTCTTGGCATGGGCGGTGCGGCGCGGCCTTAAAGAACGGCGTCGAGGGCTGTGGCAATGCGCGCCACTGTGCCATCGACGTCATAAAGCTTGTCGAGCCCGAACAGTCCCAGCCGGAAGGTGCGGAACCCCTCAGGCTCGCCCACCTGCAACGGCACGCCCGCCGCAATCTGCACGCCCTCTGCCAGAAACTTCTTGCCGTTCTGGATATCCGGGTCATCGGTATAGCTGACCACCACGCCCGGTGCGGCAAAGCCATCGGCGGCCACCGACCGGATCCCACGGGCAGCCAGCGTGGCGCGCACCGTATCGCCCAAACGCCACTGCGCCGCTTTCAACCGGGCAAAGCCGTAATCCCTGGTCTCGACCATAGTATCGCGGAAGGCGCGCAGCGCGTCGGTCGGCATGGTGGCGTGATAGGCATGACCACCGCCCTCATAAGCCGCCATGATTGCCCGCCATTTTTTCAGGTCCAGCGCAAAACTGTTCGAGGTACTTTCCTCCAGCCGCGTGACGGCGGCCTTTGAGAGCATCACCAACCCTGCCGAAGGCGAGGCTGACCAGCCCTTTTGCGGGGCTGAAATCAGCACATCGACCCCGACCGCCTGCATGTCCACCCAGACACAGCCCGAGGCGATGCAATCAAGCACAAACAACGCCCCCACCTCATGCGCCGCATCCGCCAGCGCCTTGAGGTAATCATCGGGCAAGATCATCCCGGCGGCGGTTTCCACATGCGGGGCGAAGACCACAGCCGGCCTGTTCGCGCGGATCGCCTCGGTCACCGCTGCAATCGGCGCGGGCGCGAAGGCCGAAGTGGCGCTGTTGCCGGTCTGGCGCGCCATCGCCACCGTCACGTCGCCCGCAAAACCGCCCATGTCAAAAATCTGGCTCCAGCGGTATGAAAACCAGCCGTTGCGCACCACCAGCGCCTTTTTGCCTCCGGCAAACTGCCGCGCCACCGATTCCATCGCATAGCTGCCGCCGCCCGGCACCAGCGCCACTGCATGGGCATTATAAACCTCGCGCAGCAAGCCCGAGATATCGCGCATCACCGTCTGAAACGCCTTGCTCATATGGTTGAGCGAGCGGTCGGTGAACACCACCGAGAATTCCTCAAGTCCTTCCGGATCGACGTTCGGCAACAGGGCGGGCATGGCTTTCTCCTATCTTTTGTGCTCCGTTACCGTATCTCCGCAAGAAATGTAAAGCCCACGCAAACCCCTCGTAATATTATTGCGCCGTCATGCATTTTCACCTTTGTGCAAATATCCTGGGGGCCGCCGCTGGTGCGCCATTGGTTCGAGAACCAACGGCGGCGGGGCAAAGCCCCCGCCCTTCCGCCGGCAAGCGTCACCCCAATGGTCCCGGCCGCCGTTCTTCTGACAAAAGCACATTCGCCTCGACGTTGCCGACCCCCGGCAAGGTCATGATCCGCCGCCGCAGCACCCGTTCGAAATCCGCCAGATCGCGCGCCGTGACCCGCAAGCGGTAGTCATAAAGCCCCAAGACATGCTGCACGGTCTGCACTTCGGGGATGGCGGAGACCGCGCGCTCAAAGTCCTCAAGGCTCACCAGCCCCTTGGTGGCCAGCTTCACTCCCAGAAAGACCGTCACCCCAAAGCCCAGCGCTTCGGCGTTCAACCCAATGCGACGGCCCCGCAAAACCCCTGCCTCCTCCAAGCGCCGGATGCGGCGCCACGCCGCAGGTTGCGACAGGCCCAATGTTCGGCCCAACGCCCCGGCCCCCAGCGTCGCATCCGCCACCAATGCCCGTAATATCGCCCGGTCGGTGTCATCAATCTCAATCATATCGGCTCGATCATATCGGCAGGCTCCCGCTGGCCTTGAGGGTCGAGACCAGCATCAGCGCCTCAATATCGGCGATATGGGGCAGGGTCAGGATCTTTGCCCGGTAGATATCCTGATAATGCCCCATATCGCGGGCAATCACATTCAGCCGCACATCGACGCGGCCCAGAAAGGTCTGAATTTCTATCACCTCGGGAACCGCGCGGGCGGCATCCAGGAACTCGTCAAAGGCCCGCGGATTGGCTTTGTCGAGCGTGAAGCGCAAGGAAACCTCGACCGCCCAGCCCAGCTTGCGCCAATCAATCACCGCATGCTGGCCGGTCAGTACCCCGGCCTCGCTCAGGCGCTGCAACCGCCGCCACGCCGTCGCGGCGGTCACCCCGGCGCGCAGCGCCAGATCATGGGTGGCAAGACCCGGCTCCGCCAGAAGCTGGCGCAACAGACGGCGGTCGGTATCATCTATGTGAATGGAAATTTCATAAATCCTGTAATTGCGCATGATAAATTGCAAAAAACGGCCGTTATGTCAAATTTTGAACGGATCCCCCCGGATTCCCCTCTATATTCGCGCCATCAACATGCAAAGGAGACCGCCATGCGCGTCTATTATGACCGTGACTGCGACATCAACCTGATCAAAGACAAGAAAGTCGCCATTCTCGGCTACGGCTCGCAAGGCCACGCCCACGCCCTGAACCTGCGCGATTCTGGCGCCAAGAACCTGGTTGTCGCCCTGCGGCCCGGCAGCCCCTCGGCGAAGAAAGCCGAAGGCGAAGGCCTGAAGGTTATGGGCATCGCCGAAGCCGCCGCCTGGTGTGACCTGATCATGTTCACCATGCCCGACGAGCTGCAGGCCGAAACCTATAAAAAATACGTCCACGACAACCTGCGCGAAGGTGCGGCCATCGCTTTCGCCCATGGTCTGAACGTGCACTTCGGCCTGATCGAACCAAAACCCGGCGTTGACGTCATCATGATGGCCCCCAAAGGCCCCGGTCACACCGTGCGCGGCGAATACACCAAGGGCGGCGGCGTCCCTTGCCTGGTGGCCGTGCATCAGGACGCAACTGGCAAAGCGATGGAACTGGGTCTCAGCTACTGCTCGGGCATCGGTGGCGGCCGCTCCGGCATTATCGAGACGAACTTCCGTCAGGAATGCGAAACCGACCTGTTCGGCGAACAGGCCGTGCTTTGCGGCGGTCTGGTCGAGCTGATCCGCATGGGCTTTGAGACGCTGGTCGAAGCTGGCTACGAGCCGGAAATGGCCTATTTCGAATGCCTGCACGAGGTCAAACTGATCGTCGACCTGATCTATGAAGGCGGCATCGCCAACATGAACTACTCGATCAGCAACACCGCCGAATATGGCGAGTATGTCTCGGGTCCGCGGATTCTGCCCTATGCCGAAACCAAGGCCCGAATGAAAGCCGTTCTGACCGATATTCAGACCGGCAAATTCGTGCGTGACTTCATGCTGGAAAACTCGGTCGGCCAGCCGTTCTTCAAGGCCACGCGCCGGATCAACGATGAACACCAGATCGAAAAAGTCGGCGAAAAGCTGCGCGCCATGATGCCGTGGATTTCCAAGGGCAAGATGGTCGACCGCGCGCGGAACTAAGCCGGAGTCGGGGTGAACCCCGACCTACTGAACGACTAGGGCCGGGGCGATTTTTCCTGGCCCTGGCGCTGATCCTCGGCGCTTTGATCCTTAGCCAGCGGCGACGGTGACAGCCGCGACGATGCCGTCAACGACCTCGGCCAAAAGCGCCTCATCCTCGCATTCGGCCATGACCCGGATCAGCGGCTCGGTTCCGGACTTGCGGATCAAGAGCCTGCCCAAACCCTTCAGGCGTGCCTCGCCGTCCGAAATCGCGGCCCGCACGGCGGCGGCTTTCAGCGGTTCCTGACCTGCGCCGTAGCGGACGTTCTTCAACATCTGCGGCACGGTTTCGAACTGGTGGACAAGGGTGCTGGCGGTATCGCCCGAGTCGACCATCGCCGCCAGAAATTGCAGCCCCGCGATCAACCCGTCGCCGGTGGTGGCATAATCGGTCATGACGATATGGCCCGATTGTTCACCGCCCAGATTAAAACCACCTTCCCGCATCCGCTCCACCACATAGCGGTCGCCAACCGGCGCGCGTTCCAGCTTCAGCCCGCGCCCGCTGAGAAACCGCTCAAGCCCAAGGTTCGACATAACGCTCGCCACCAGCGTGCCGTGATTGAGCCGCCCCGCATCGGCCCAGCGCGCCGCCAGCAGCGCCATGAACTGATCGCCGTCGGCAACCTGCCCCCGCTCGTCAATAATGATTATCCTGTCGGCATCGCCATCAAGGCAAATCCCAACATGCGCGCCATGCGCCACAACCGCACTTGCCGCAACATCGGGATGGGTCGATCCGCAATTGTCGTTGATGTTCAGCCCGTTGGGGTTGACGCCCACCGACACCACTTCGGCGCCCAGTTCCCACAGCGCCTGCGGGGCGGCCTTATAAGCGGCACCGTTGGCGCAGTCGATCACCACCTTCAGGCCGGAAAGCTGCCCGCGTCCCGGAAAAGTGGTCTTGGCATATTCGACATAGCGGCCGACACCGTCATCAATATGCGTGGTCCGCCCGATATGCTGCGGCCGGGCAAGTTCGATCGCGCCATCCAGCAGCGCCTCAATCTCAAGTTCCGCCGGATCATCAAGCTTGAAGCCATCAGGCCCGAAGAATTTGATGCCATTGTCATAGGCCGGATTATGCGAGGCCGAAATCATTATGACCAGATCCGCGCGCATCGAACGGGTCAGATACCCGACAGCCGGCGTCGGCACCGGCCCAAGGCGCAAGACGTTCATGCCGGTAGAGTTCAACCCGGCGGTCAAGGCATTCTCGATCATATAACACGACAGCCGCGTGTCCTTGCCGATCACCACGCGGTGGCCATTGCGCCCATCGGTGCGAAAGAACCGCCCCGCCGCCGCCCCCAGTTTCAGCGCCAGTTCCGCCGTCATCGGATGGGTATTGGCGGTGCCGCGCACCCCATCGGTTCCGAAATACTTCCTGCTCATCAGATGTCCCTCTCCGTTATGGCCTGCCAGAGCCGCACGGCTTGTTTGCTGTCAGCTGTATCATGGACCCGGTGCAACTGCACCCCTTGCGCCAACCCGGCCAGCGTCACCGCAATCGTGCCCGGCCCGCGCTTATCGGCCCGATCTTCCCTGCCAATGGTGCCGATGAAGCGCTTGCGCGATGCCCCCAGCAAGATCGGGCACCCCAGCCCATGCAACAGCGACAAGCCGCGCACAAGCGTCAGGTTATGCGCCTGGGTCTTGCCAAAACCGATGCCCGGATCAACGACGATCCGCGACAGGGGAATGCCTGCGGCTTTTGCCACGGCAATGCGGGCGGCCAAAAAGTCATAGACGTCCAGCAACACGTCGTCATATTGCGGGTCAGCCTGCATGGTGGCGGGCGTTCCCTGGGCATGCATCAGGCACAGCGGCACGTCGCGACGGGATATCAAAGGGGCCAACGCCGGATCAAAGGTCAAGGCGGCCACATCATTGACCATGCTCGCCCCAGCGTCCAGCGCCGCCACAGCCACCTCCGCTTTGCGCGTGTCGATGGAAATCGGCACCGTCAGCCCGCCCGCCCGCAGGGCCGCGATCAGCGGGGCCGTCCGCGCGATCTCCTCGTTGATGCTAACTTCCGCGGCACCGGGGCGGGTGCTTTCGCCGCCAATGTCAAGAACATCGGCATTTTCGGCCAAGGTCCGCGCCTGTGCCAGCCCGGCGGCAAGCGTGTCAAACCGACCGCCGTCCGAAAAACTGTCGGGCGTCACATTCAACACTCCCATCAGCTTCGGCGCAGCCATCGCCATCCCGGCCACCGGCGCGCGCGGGGCGGTCATCCGGTCCACCACATCGGCAGGAATGTCTTGAACCGGGACCAGCCCCTCGGACCCCTGCCGGGTCAACACTTCGGCCCGGTCGAACCAGCACCAGCCACCCGCCAACGGCGCTGCCGCTTTGGGGCGCGCCGCGTCGGTCATTGCGATGGGGCGGTAATAGATCATCAGACCCTTTTTGCGGGAAGCGTCGGGCTTGGCAAGCGCAAGGGTCAGCCGCGCTCGACCGGCA